>JANTHA010000054.1 GCA_024762625.1 Thiotrichaceae bacterium | reverse complement strand
GATGCCCTTGATTTTAACAAAATGTTGTCGTTTAGGGGGTTGTCAACAATTAATTAATTCTGGGCCATACGGAAACTTATCGTTGTTTTTGTAAATAGTTTATAAATAGTTTATCGAATCTTTATTATTTTTATCATCATGTTTTTAATCGCTTTCTGTATAATCCGCGACCATGTTTAAACCATTAGAGCTCTTTGTTGGTCTGCGTTATACCCGTTCCCGACACAAGAACAATTTTATTTCATTTATTTCCCTGGCATCAATGCTGGGGATTTTATTTGGCGTTCTTGTACTCATAACGGTGTTATCCGTAATGAACGGATTTGAAAAAGAGTTAAGGGGAACAATACTCGGAATGGTCTCTCATGTCACGATTTCCGGGACAAATGGCGCACTTTCCGACTGGCGGTCGGAACAGGCGAAACTGGAGCAAAAACTTGCCAATCAGCCTGTACTTGAAAAGCATAAAGACAAGGTTCTGGGAATTGCACCCTTTATCCAGAAGCAGGTGATGATCTCCGCCAATGGCCAGGTGCGGGGCGTTTTACTTCAGGGCGTGTTGCCTGAAGAGCAGGTCAAAGTGACCGATGTCGCGCAGCATGTGGTTCAGGGCGATTTTAACGATCTCAAACCGCGTAGCTATGGGATTGCGCTGGGTTATGAACTGGCCAATCAACTGGGCGTGTTTCCCGGCGACAAGGTAACGGTGATAACGCCGCAGATACGGGTTACTCCAGCTGGCGTCATTCCCCGCATGAAACGCTTTACAGTGTTGTCCGTGTATCGTATGAACATGGTGCAGTATGATGCGTCCACTGCGTTTATTTCACTGCGCGATGCGGATAAATTATTCAAGATGCATGGCGAAGTGTCCGGTTTGCGCTTAAAACTGAGCAACCTGTTTGATGCGCCGCTGCTGGCGCAACAATTACAGTCCGAATACGGCGATGCCTACCAGATTGATGACTGGGGAAAGGAAAATAGAAGCATCTTCAAGGTGATGAAAACGGAAAAAGTGGTGATGTTTTTCATACTGTTTCTGATTGTGCTGGTGGCGGTGTTCAATCTGGTGTCCACGCTGGTGATGGTGGTGAATGACAAACAGGCGGATATCGCGATTCTGCGCACCCAGGGCTTGTCTGCTTCCCGCGTTAAACGCATATTCATGGTGCAGGGGACCATCATCGGTTTTATCGGTTCGCTGTCGGGTGTTATCCTGGGCGTTTTGCTGGCGTCCAATGTGGAACAGATCATTGGCTGGATCGAGCAGTTGTTTAATATACAGCTATTGCCAGCGGATGTGTTCTACAGTTCAAGGATTCCGTCCGACGTGCATATTGATCAGGTGATCCTGATCGGTGCGCTGGCCTTCCTTTTTGCCATTCTCGCGACCCTGTATCCGGCGAGCCGCGCCTCAAAGGTGCAACCCGCCGAATCGTTGAGGTACGAATAGCCATGTTCAAACCGCTGTCCGCCTACATTGGCCTGCGCTACACGCGCGCCAAACGCGATAATCATTTTGTCTCGTTTATATCGGCCGCTTCCGTGTTAGGGATTGTGCTGGGCGTGGTGGTGTTGATTACGGTTCTGTCCGTTATAAACGGTTATGAACAGGGCATGCGCGATCGTTATCTGGGCATGTTGTCGCATGTAACGGTTTCCGAAGCAGGCTGGGAGCTGCCTGACTGGCGGGAGCGCCGCGAGCAGGTTTTAAAAACGCCTCATGTGCGAGCTGCGGCTCCTTTTATTGAAAAACAGGTGATGCTTAAAGCAGGAGAGAAAGTACGTGGCTCATTGCTTCAGGGGGTATTGCCTGAGTATGAAAAAGAGATCGGCACGGTAAGCCGCTATATTGCGCCGCCAGCTAAATTCAGCGATCTGAAGGCTGGCGAATACAATATGATACTCGGTGAAACGCTGGCGAAAAAACTCGGGGTGAAAGTGGGCGATTCGCTTACTCTGCTGAGTCCCAGGGCTGATTTTTCTCTGGACGGCGGCGATGCGCAACTGCCGCTTCTCAAGGAATTCAACGTGGTGGGAACCTTCAAGGTCGATATGCAACAGTATGACAGCACCACCGCCTATGTTAATTTACAGGACGCCGCGGACTTGTTTGAGATGGGCGATCTGGTCACGGGTTTGCGGGTGCAACTGGATGATATTTATCTTGCGCCGCAAGTCACTCAACAGATAGCCGCGCAGTCATCAGGTGATTACATCGTGACCAACTGGACGATGTCCAACCAGAATTTTTTCAAGGCGATCCAGTTGCAAAAAACGATGCTGTTTTTTGTGCTGATCCTTATTATCGCGATCGCTGCATTTAATCTGGTGTCAACGCTGATCATGGTGGTGACCGACAAGGAGTCCGATATTGCGATCCTTAGAACATTGGGCATGTCGCCGGCTCAGATCATGCGTGTATTTATCGTACAGGGCAGTGTGCTGGGTTTGATTGGCACCGTGCTGGGCGTGTTGCTTGGTTTGTGGCTGGCGAGTAATGTCGGAGTGATCGTACCCTGGCTGGAACAGTTGTTTAACACCCATTTCTTGCAGGCGGAAGTGCATGGCATTACCCATGTTGACGCCAAAATAGAATTCCTGGATGTTGTGTTGATTGCCATGAGCGCGCTGATTTTATCCGTGCTCGCGACCCTGTTCCCGGCCTGGAAAGCATCCAGGGTGCAGCCGGCGGAATCACTGCGTTACGAATAAGCGGATACGAGTAATCCTGAAAAAGAATGAATCAATGAGCAAGCAAAAAAACAAACAGAACCAAACAGAGCGCGATAGTGATAGACAGGATGATGTCGATCAGCAGCAGGAGGTGGTGATTTCCTGCCATGATGTTAGCAAGCGCTTTCGAGAAGGAAAACTCGACGTCGAGGTGCTCAAAGGCGTGTCGCTGGATATTCATGAAGGTGAAAAAATCGCCATCGTAGGTAGCTCCGGAAGTGGTAAAAGCACCTTGCTGCATATTCTGGGCGGACTCGATTTGCCTAGCGGCGGCAGTGTGCAAATTCAAAAACAGGATATAGCCAGCCTGTCGGATACCGCGCGTGGTTTGCTGCGCAATGAAGCGCTGGGCTTTATTTATCAGTTCCATCATTTATTGCCTGAATTTACTGCGCTTGAAAATGTCGCCATGCCCCTGTTGATTCGCGGTCTGGCGGTTGCGGATGCGCGCGCGCAGTCGGTAGCTATTCTGGAGCGCGTCGGGCTAGGCGAGCGCCTGGAACATAAACCTGGGCAGTTATCGGGCGGCGAGCGTCAACGCGCCGCGATTGCCCGTGCACTGGTAACCCGGCCACAGGCGGTGCTGGCGGATGAACCTACCGGCAACCTTGATCACAAAACCGCAATGCAGATTTTTGATTTAATGCAGGAATTGAATCAGGAACTTAAAACCGCCTTTGTGATTGTGACCCATGATATGCAGCTTGCGAAGAAAATGGATAAGATCTATTCGCTGGTGGATGGGCATTTAAGCGACTATGCTACTGATGTCACTGATGCGACTGATGCCGCTTCGCCGGAAGTTTGTTAGGAAATCAGATGTTTAACCATGGGTTCCGGTTTTTTTTGGGATCTTTGCAGTCGAACCCGCAGCTGTAGCCGATATATCATTCATGGACTTTTTGATCTCTTTTTCCATGGCTTTTTTCGCCTTGTGTACTTCGCGCTCTTCCTGACGCTCGCGCCAGCGTCTCCGGATGCTTTTACGCCAGATAATATGTATTGCAAAGTAGCCTGCAACGGATGAGATGACGCCAAGAATAAGACAGCCAAATAGCAACGGTTGCCAGATTTGTCCCATGGTGGTGGTAAACCACTCCCAGCCAATATTCATGTCAACCGGCTCGGGGTTCAGGCCGAGTAGCCAGCTGCCCAGTTTATAGGCAAAGTAAAACATCGGTGGAATGGTAATCGGGTTGGTGACAAACACCAGCGCTACCGAAATCGGTATATGCGCCCGGAAAAAAATCGCCAGAATCGCCGCGACCAGCGTTTGCAGGGGCATCGGCAGCCAGGCGCAAAACAGCCCAATGGCGAATGCGCGCGATACCGAATGACGATTCATTAACCACAGATTGGGTTGATGGATGCTTTCACCCAGGCAGGATAGCGTTCTGTTTTCCCGGATGCTTTTCGGGCTGGGTGAATAACGTTTTAAAAACTTGCGTGGCATGATGCGATAGTATAACCCGAGCAGTACAAACTGTCTTTTAAAAACAGGATAAACGTCTTGATTTTTTATAATAAACATGTAAATGATTCAATTGCTTGATCCATTCTGTAAAATGTTCTTATTAATAATCAGGCTCAATCCCTTTTTGATTGCTTCGAAGCAGGAACGAATAAAACGAATAAGTAGATGGCAATAATCATGCGGCTCTTTTCAATTTTCTTTTTTATGGGAACACTGCTTATTCAATTCTATGTGCAGCCGCCGTCATTAATGTGGACGGTTTTGTTGTTAACTGGTTCATTGACTTTGATGGTTTTTTTCTCAAGTCGATTTGACAGGACATTGGAAGAATCGAATAAACCAGGTATTAAACGTCTACAGAGTCTGAGTCTTGCAGCGGTAGCTTTTTTAGCTGGCTTGAGTCTGGCGGCGTTCAGCGCTCAGAAACAACTTGATAGGCGTCTGCCTGTTGCGTATGAAGGACAGGATATTGAGCTGATAGGTCAAGTGGATAGTATTCCAGAATATCGCAGCAACGCGGTTCAGTCCGGAAAAGCCCGGAAAACCCAGAAAATCCGAGATGAGGGCTTGCGTTTTCGCTTCAGAATTCAACAGGCTTTTGATACTAAAGGGCGTAAAATCTCGATTTCAGGCTTAGTTAGACTAGGCTGGTATAAAGACTGGCAAGCGCTTGAGGCTGGTGAAATCTGGCGTTTGCGGGTGCGCCTGAAGCGGCCAAACGGCTTTATGAATCCAGGCGGTTTTGATTACGAGAAATGGTTATTCAGTGAGCGCATCATTGCGACCGGTTATGTCAGAAATCAGAAAGGGAAATCGGCGCATGACAATAAACGCATCGCTGTCGCGCCCTGGTGGTCTATAAACTATTGGCGTGAGCGTATCCATAAGATCATCCAGGCGCAGGTGCTGGATAAACCGTCTGCGGCTGTGTTAAGCGCGTTATCCGTTGCTGACAGAAGTAAACTGGATAGAAAGCAATGGGAAATATTACAGCAGACCGGAACAACTCACCTGATTGCTATTTCAGGTTTGCATATCGCAATCGTGGCCGGTTTTGCATTCTTGCCGGTGTTGTTAATCTGGCGGATTTTTCCCCGCTTGAATGAAGTGATGCCACTACGGGTGGCTGGCGGCGTATCGGCTATTTTTTTTGCCGGTTTTTATGCGATGCTCGCTGGTTTTACTTTGCCAACCCAGCGCGCCCTGTTGATGGTGACGATTGGTATTCTGGGCTTGATTTCGCGACGTCATTATCCGGCAACTAGCATTCTGGCGGCTGCGCTGATCGGGGTGTTAATACTCGATCCTCTGGCGCCCATGTCAGTGAGTTTCTGGCTTTCCTTTATCGCTGTAGGCCTTATTTTGCTGATCGCCAAACGCCAGATGCGGATTAATCATCCGCGATTGCATCTTGTTCAGTTACAGGTTTTGCTATCGCTTGGCATGTTTCCCTTAACCTTGATTTTCTTTGGTTCTGGCTCCATTTCTGCGCCGCTGGCGAATTTGATTGCGATTCCCTGGGTTGCGCTGGTGATTGCGCCGCTTACCCTGTTGGGCGTGCTTTTAATGCCGGTTTTTGGGGCGCTTTCGGATGCGTTTTTTAATATCGCTGCGCTGGCTGTTCACTGGCTGTTCAAGTGGCTGGAATTTCTCAGTAGTCAGGCGGCGCTTTCAGTGGAAATCCCGCAACTGCCATTGGTGTACCTGCTTATGGCGTTTGCCGGATTTCTGTATCTTCTGGCTCCCAAAGGCGTTCCCGGGCGCTGGCTGGCGTTCATCTTTATAAGCCCGGCATTGTTATTCACGCCTGACAAGCCGCCGCCTGGAGCGTTTGACTATACTTTACTGGATGTGGGACAGGGCATGGCTTCGGTGCTCAGAACCGCTAATCACACGCTGGTTTATGATGTGGGAAAACGACTCAATGACCGTTTTGATATGGGACGTCTGGTGGTGCTTCCCTATCTGAAGGCAAAGGGCGTACGCAAGATTGACTTGCTGGTGCTTTCCCATGAGGATAATGACCATCGCGGCGGCGCTCAAGCTGTTCTGGAAAACAGATCAGTTGATCGAATTGAAAGTAGCGATCTGAGTATTTTGCCCGCCTATGATGTTACACCCTGTCGGGAAGGTGAAAAATGGAACTGGGATGGAGTGGATTTTGAGGTGTTGTCGCCGCCTCAGAACTGGATAAGACGCGATGAAACAAAGGGTGTGGGAAATACTCGAATTTCGGATAATAACCGCTCTTGTGTGCTACGCATATCAAATAAGCATCATAGCCTGTTATTAACCGGCGATATTGAAAAGCAGGCGGAGCAGCAATTGGTTTCTAAATACCCGAATTTACAAACAGAAGTCATGATTGCGCCCCATCATGGCAGTAAAACTTCCTCAAGCGAGGCGTTTCTAAGCGCAAGTCAGGCTAAACTGGCCTTGCTTCCCGTTGGTTACCGTAACCGTTTCGGCCATCCCAAAGCTGACGTAATTCAGCGTTATAAAGACAAAGGAATCACGGTGCTGGATACGGTTGAAAATGGCGCGCTGGAACTTTCTTTTCCGGCAACCAATGAAGAAATTGAAATAAAAGCCTGGCGCAAGATCAGGCACGGCTTCTGGAGTCGATAAATGTGAAAAATAAGCCTGCTTTTGTGAATTACTTCACAGATTAAATTCGTTTAAAAATTCATTATTAACCCATGGAAAGGATTGACGCGTATAGAAACCATGAGGTGAAGGCAATGAATATATCAGTAAAGGCTCCAATAAAGACATCAATAAAGACTTCAACATTGATAAAGGAAGGATTATTAATGGCGCTGTTGTTGGGCGGCATGATTTTTTTCACAGGTCTTGGTCTGGTCAGTTACGCGGACGCCATGGAGATTCAAGGGACATCCGTAGAATTCAAGCAGATGGAACCTGACGGGACGATTGAGCAGGCGCAAACTATTTCACAAGCGCTGGATAAATATCGCCTGTCGCTTGCTGAGGCTCGTCAGGCAAAATCAGGCGTCATGACTGTTTACTGGAAAATCGAAGCTGCTGACAGCATGATGCAAGCAGTTGAATTTGCAAAACTGCAAGATCCTCAGTTGATTGATGATTTAAAAATGCTGGCGGTTCCAAAAAATATATCAGCACTGGTTAATGGCGAAACCCGTGTTGTCAGAACAATAGAGCTTGAACAGACGCTGGCTTCACTCCAGGACAAGGCGCGTGAATCTGACGTTTATGCACAGCGTAGCCTGGCGGCAAAATAAGGGTAAACCAGGAAAAATATGGATCAGGTTTGAGCGATGTAAAAAACGATGCAATAGGGAGCGTTTCGGATTCATACTGTATTTCAGTATGAATCCGTTTTTTTTTCAGGGTTCAATCAAACTTACTTGAACTGATAACGCAGCGTGCCAATAATGGATTCGGAACCATCGTCAGCGCCGGTGTTAAAATCAAGCCCTGCCGACCATTTTGGTTTGAAGTAATAGCGACCGCCAAAGGTATAACTGGTGTCGGTCACATCATCGCTATTTCTATGATCGACGCGCGCCTGGACTTCTATCTTTTCCTGCAATCTATGGCGCAGGCCTGCGGACAGAGTGTAGCCTGAGTTGTCGCTGTTGACGGTTACGTTGCCCACTCTCACATCAGCATCGGAATTGAACAGACCGATTTCAGCCAGTACATCAGTGCTGTCGGAAATGTCAGCATGGTAGCCAATGCCTAGCGCATAGGCATTGATATCCACGTCATCCGCACGCGGCGAATCCGAGCTGGTGCTCATGAAATAGCTGCCCAGCAGATTGACATTGTAGTTGATGTCGTAGGAGGCGGAGAATTTAACCGCCTGGTCTATGTCCGCATCGTTGATAAAGGAATAGCCGACTTCCGCATAATTGTAGCTGAAATTCGTGTCAGCCTTGGCGGTATTTGTCAGTGCGCAAAGCGCCAGTGCGCCAGACAATGTACTAATGCTTATTAAACTGAGTCGTTTCATGGGCTTATCTTCCGTTGATATTAATAAAAGAGTTGAATGGATTATATGCTTTTTGTCTTGAGGGCGCCTCTATTAACAGAGGTGCCCTTGAATTACAATTCCGGTCTCGTTGCTTTGTCACGATTCCCGAATCAGCGCAAGCATTTGTTCTGCGCTCATGCTGCCGCTCATATCGCTGCCTTCCAGCAGGCTATCCGCCAGGTCGCGCTTGTGATGGTGTAGTTTGACGATTTTCTGTTCAATGGTGTTTTCGGTTACCAGACGATAGATGGTGACTGGACGGGTTTGCCCGATGCGATGAGCGCGATCCGATGCCTGGTCTTCCACGGCGGGGTTCCACCAGGGATCCATATGAATGACATAATCAGCCGCAGTCAGGTTGAGTCCGGAGCCGCCCGCCTTAAGGCTGATCAGGAATAACTCGCCTTCACCATTCTGGAAGGCGTCAACACGGGTTTTACGCTGTCCCACCGGGGTGGAACCGTCCAGATACTGGTAGCTGACGCCTTTTTTATCCAGATACTCGCGGATGATGGCGAGGTGTTTGACAAATTGACTGAACACCAGCGCCTTGTGATGATTTTCCAGCAGTTCTTCGACCAGTTCGCCAAAGCGCTCCAGCTTGCTGCTGCTCAAAGTGCTGTCTTCCATCACCAGACGCGGATGGCAACTCGCCAGGCGTAGCTTGGTAATGGCGGCCAATACTTTAAGATGATTGCCTTGCTGAGCGCCGCCGCCGGCAGCACCCGCCTGCTGGCTTTTGGCTATGCTGTCCATGGCCTTGCTGCGCACAGCCTCGTAGAGCGAACGCTCGCCTTCCGAAAGCGGTATTTCCAGCGTGATTTCAGTCTTGGGCGGCAGTTCGTCCAGCACCTGTGTCTTGGTGCGTCTTAATATAAAGGGCTGGATCAGCTTTTTTAAATGCGCTTTGGCGTCTGCATCCTTGTCTTTTTCTATCGGGCTGATGAAATTCCGCATGAATTGCTGCTGGGTGCCGAGCAAACCGGGATTGAGAAAACGGAACAGGCTCCATAGTTCGCCGAGGTGATTTTCTATAGGCGTACCGGTGGTGACCATTTTGAAATCACCCTGTAGCTGGTGTGCGGTGCGGGTGCGTTTGGCGTTGACGTTTTTGATCGCCTGCGCCTCGTCCAGCACGATGCTTGACCATCTCTTTTCAATAAACAGTTCGCTATCCTGTTGCAGCAGGCCGTAGCTGGTAATGACCACATCGAATTTGTCCGCTTCGTTGAGCAGCTTTTCGCGCTCATGCTCCCGATAAAAGTGAGCTTTCAGTGTCGGCGCAAATTTGCGGATCTCCGATTCCCAGTTATTGCTTACCGAAGTCGGCGCAACCACCAGAGCCGGGCCAAGACTGGCTCTTTCCAGCAGGATGGCGAGCGTCTGCATGGTTTTACCCAGACCCATATCATCGGCAAGGCAGGCGCCAACGCCCCATTTGGCGAGGCGACTCAGCCACTGGTAGCCCTGCAGTTGATAGTCGCGTAACTCGGTTTGCAGGGTGCTGGGCAGTTTAGGTTGGTAATCCTCCAGTTCCTGGATGCTGTGGATGTGTTTTTTCCAGGCTTCATCGACGGTCAGCTCACCCACCATATCGGTGAAGTCTTCTAGCGCCAGCGAGGCCAGCGCGCTGATTTTTGCGCCTTCGCCCGATAACTCGGCGTAGCGTCGAATCGAATCCAGTTTTTTGCGGAACTGTGAGGTGAGCGACAGAAACTGGCCTTCTCCGATTTCAACAAAACGACCTTTTTTGCCATCCGTTAAATCCAGCAGTTGACGCAGTGATAACACCAGCGAAGGATCGGTTGAGACCGAGCCTTCCAGCTGGAACCAGTCCTCGCTTTTGTTGATGCTGAGGCGCAGGTTATTGGTGTCAAAACTGGATGCAATACGCATCACTTCGCCTTCTGGCCAGGCAATCAGCACATTATCGCCTTCGGCGTGAAGCTGCTCCAGCAATTCCAGGCAGTCTTGCGGGTCCTCAATCAGGTATTCGTCATCAAATTCTTCTTCATCGCCAAGGATGCTGCTGTGTTGCAATAGCGAATCCAGCAGTTGTTTTTCTTTTTCCAGATCGCGGGTTGTGGAATAACGCTTATCGTCGTGAGCAACCGAGAGTTTGGCGCGCCCGTGCCCTGGTGGGAAATAAGCGCCGAATTCGCCAAAGGGCTTGACCCGCAAGGTGGCGCGCAGGCCTTCGCCATAAGGAAGCAGGTTCGCGTGTATGCGCGGGTCAGCTTCAATTTCTTCAGCGTCCACGACGCCCTCAAGGTCGGACTGGATATTGATCATGGGCGCCAGCGTGCTGAGGGTCTTACGCAGGTTTTTTTCCGCCTCGCGGGGGATGGTCAAGCCATTGGAAATGATTTCGCTTAAGCGCATCACCTGTTCGTTTTTGGGGTAAATGCAGAGGCGCGAAGGGGTTTCCTTGACAATTAAAAACTGACTGTCTTGTTGCGAGTCATCAAAAGCCGGGTAGAAGTTGATGCGCAGGTTGTCGCCATCTTCACTCACCAGTAATTCAAATTCGCTTTGAACCAGCTCGATGGGGGTGTTGCGCGCACCTTCCCAGTATAGATTGGGATGGCCCACCAGTCTCGGCCAGGCGGCGTTCATGTCAAGCCTGAATTGCGGGCCGCGGTGATAGTAAAGATCGTAATCGGGCTGT
>JANTHA010000053.1 GCA_024762625.1 Thiotrichaceae bacterium | reverse complement strand
TTTGCCTACTATTCAAAGGCGGAATTTTTTATTCTTTCCAGTCGCCATGAAGGATTTCCTAACATCTTAATTGAGGCGATGGCCTGCGAATGCCCTTGTATTGCTTATGATTGTGAAACCGGCCCGAACGAAATTATCAAACCCGGAGAGAATGGATTGCTACTTGAACCAGAAAATGTCCCTGCGCTGACTGCAGCGATTGATAAACTGCATCACAATGAAGCACTGCGGAAAAAATTTAAAAAGAATTGCAGGGCTTCAATTGCACACTTGACCCCTCAAGCAATTGCGCGGGAATGGTTAAAATTAATCTGACATAAAAAAGCCCCGCCACACACTTGTGACGGGGCTTTCAAGCAAAATTTAAATACTAAATTAAATTGCTACAATATTTTCTGCTTGAGGACCTTTCTGGCCTTCTGTAACAGTAAATTCAACTTTTTGGCCTTCATTCAAGGTTTTGAAACCGTCGCCCTGAATAGCGCTGAAATGAGCAAAAACGTCTGGGCCGTTCTCTTGTTCGATAAAGCCGAAACCTTTTGATTCGTTGAACCACTTAACTGTTCCAGTAGTTGTAGACATAATATTTTCCTATTTATTCATTGATATAAAATTTGCCCTCCCGAATAAATTCTCCAGGAGATGGCGATTGTGCTGAAATGTGTTGCTATGAATTATGAAAAACAGGACGAGGTACTAAACGACTCGGTCAAGATTTAACCGGAGATGTGACTTCGAGATGGTGTTGCATAAATATAAATAACGTACTTTTCAAGCTGGTGAAGAGTATATACTCTTCGCTGGAATAGTCAATTCATTCCAGCACTTGTTTTACAAAAGGTACGGTAATAAGCGTTTTCTGACGTAAGCTTTCCTTATCAAGCCTATCCAGAATATCCATTAGCGTTTTGATATCCCGTGGATAACGCTTAAACAGATAGTCAACGACGCGGTCGCTCAATTCAAATCCCCTTTGCTGCGCCCTTGCCTGCATCGCCCTGCGTTTATCTTCATCACTCAGAGCATGTAACTGATAACATCCGCCCCAGATAAGTCGCGATCCCAGATCAGGCAGGATACAATTCAAATTACGCGGATTTTTCCGACTGCTAAACAATAAGCGTTGCCCATTTTCACGCGCACGGTTTATCAAATTAAACAGGGCTAATTCCCAGTCTTGACGCTGGCTACTCGCCAACTCGGGCGCACTGGCGATAACGCGATCAATATCATCAATCACTATAAGTTGGGAATGACTTAATCCTGACAGAATATCCGGACCGAAATCCGCCATGGTTTTAAGCGGAATATAACTGATAATACCCTTTCGCCGGGCCTGTTCTGCACAACACGCCTGTAATAGATGGGTCTTCCCCGAATTTTTTTCGCCCCAGACAAAATTCTGCTGGCATGTTGCTTGCGCGAAGCTGTCATTCGAAACAAAAGCCTTTAATGCGCCGACTACCTCAAAATTGGATTGAGCAGAATTTACGGATAAATTTCCGACAAAAAAAGACGCGAAACGAAAACCTTCGCGTAAACTGACATTCAAGGTAAGTTGCTGGGAAGACATTTTAACGATGGACAAACCAGGTCAGGACTTGTTTTGCCTGATATCATCAGCAGCGTCATGAATCTGTGTTTCCGCCAAAGTCTCAGTAGCGACAGGCTCATAAATTGAACTGAGCTTATAGGATTCATGTAAATGACGCATGATAACCGCAAGCACCGCAAACACCGGCAGCGCTAGTAAAATGCCAAAAAAACCAAACAGCTGACCACCCGCAAGCACCGCAAAAATAACCGCAACCGGATGCAGCCCGATGCGATCGCCGACCAGCAAAGGCGTTAATATCGTACCTTCTATAATCTGGGCCACGACAAAAACCAGCGCCACCCAGAGTAGATTGGACGGATCATGCGTTTGCAACATCACTGCCGCGCCAGCAACCACAATACCCACAATCAGCCCCATATAGGGAATAAAACTAAGTAAACCCGCCAGCATGCCGATTAGTAGTGAAAATTCCAGCCCAACCATTTTCAGGCCAATCGCATAAATGGTTCCCAGCGCCAGCATAACCATCATCTGACCTCGAAGAAAAGCGCCCAGTACTTCGTCCGACTCCCTGCTGATCTGACTAATAACAGGCTCAACATTGCGCGGCAATAAATCATGAAGATAGTCAACCAGCCTGTCCCAGTCCCTGAGCAAATAAAAAGCGATCACCGGAATCAATAACAGATTTGCGGCCCAGCCCGCCACCACGATGCCGGAATGGGAAACAGTTCTCACCAGCGCCTTGAAGAAACCACCCATGTTCGCGAACTGATCAGTAAATGACGCCTTGAGCTGCTCCACTTCAAGCGCAGGTATATTAATGCCAAAGGTTTTTTGCAAAGCAGGCTCCAGGTTGACCATCAACCAGTCGATATAACCTGGCATCTTCGCAACAAGTAACTTTACCTGGGATTCCAGCAGCGGAATAAGAAAGAACAATACCGGCACCAGCAACAAGAATAGAACAAGAAAAACAATCGAGACTGCTAGCGTACGGGGTATTTTCCAGCTTTCCAGACGATCAACCAGTGGATCGCCAAGATAGGCAAGCAAAGCGCCTGAAATAAATGGCAAAAGAATGGGCGCCAGCAAATAGATCAAAGCCGCCGTGATTAATAACATCGCAAGCCAGAACCAGCGTGCGCCTGGCGTCATGCCGACCGGCGTCGTGACTTGTGGAGTATTTTTTTCAGCTGTCATTCGATGTTACTTTGTTGTTATTTGGGTTGTTATTTGGGTTGTTATTTGGGTTGTTATTTGGGTTGTTATTTAGAATAGGTTGTTATTCATCCTGCTTTTTGGATCGGTATGCAACTCTGGCGTTTCTCGACCAGATAATCACATAAGCGATTCCGCTTATCATCGTAGTAGCCGCCACGAGGATTTGCAAACCATTTACGATGAATGTCGGTAAGCTCTCAATTGCAAGATGATACATAATGGCCAACACAAACAATATTTGCGCCGCCGTATTGACTTTACTGATCAACAAAGGCGCAATGGTCAGCTCCTTGAAAAGCCAGCGATAGGTAGTTGCGCCGAGTAAAATGATCACATCCCTGAAAACAACCAGTAGCGCCAACCAGAGTGGAATGACCCCTTTATGGGCAAGCATCAGAAACACAAAAACCAGCAAGGCCTTATCAGCCAGCGGGTCAAGAATGGCGCCCAGACGGCTCCGCCAGTTAAATGCTCGCGCCAGAAAACCATCCAGACCGTCGGAAACGCCCGCCACAAACATCAGCAAAAAGGCGTTTCCCCATGCTTCCTGATGAAGTTGCATGGCGATGGGAATGATCAGCAAGATTCTGAAAATGCTGATGATGTTTGGTAAATGATGCAATATTAGCGACTGTTTGTCTGCGGTTTTCTACAAGTCTAACACATCCTGCATGTCAAAAACGCCCGCGTCCTTTTCAACCACCCAAATGGCGGAACGCACTGCGCCTTTGGCGAAAGTCATACGACTGGAGGCCTTATGGGTAATTTCAAGACGCTCGCCGATATCAGCAAACATGACGGTATGCTCGCCAACAATATCGCCCGCGCGAATCGTTTCAAAACCAATGGTTTTCCTGTCGCGTTCTCCGGTTACGCCCTGACGGCCATAGACCGCGCAATCGTCCAGATTTCGTCCCAGCGTATCGGCAATGACCTCGCCCATTCTCAAGGCGGTTCCCGAAGGCGCATCCACTTTGTGACGATGATGTGCTTCGATGATTTCAATATCGACATGATCGCCCAACACCTTGGCCGCCATTTCAAGCAACTTCAGGCTCAGCGTCACGCCCACGCTAAAATTGGCGGCGAAAACAATGGGTATTGATTTCCCGGCCGTTTGAATTTGGGCCTTTTCGTCCTCAGAGAAGCCTGTTGTGCCGATCACCATGGCTTTTTTATTTTTGACGCACCAATCAAGATGATTCAAGCAGGGCGCTGGCCGGGTAAAATCAATCAGCACATCAAAATCATTGGCCGCGTCATCCAGATTATCAACAATCACAACATCATTTTTACCAATTCCCGCCACTTCACCCGCATCTGCGCCAATCAGCGAACTATCCGGATGCTCCGTGGCGACGCTTAAGCGGGCGTCTTCTGATTCGGCGCAGGCTTCTGTCAGAATCTTGCCCATTCGTCCCGCTACGCCGACAATTGCGATATTGATCATTGGCCACGCACTCCTGTTTATTTTCTGGCTTCTTCTCCATCAAACCAGCTTTTAACATCTTCAAAAAAGGTCTTTGCCTTGGCGCCCCAGCCATGTTGCTGAGGACTATGTTTTTCGCCGCCTTTGTTCAATGCGGCTTCAAATTGCTCTAGCAATTTTTTCTGTTTTGCCGTCAGGTTCACTGGCGTTTCCACATCAATCCGGCAAAGCAAATCGCCCACTGCATGGCTACGCACCGATTTAACGCCTTTGCCGCGCAAACGGAATACCTTGCCTGTTTGAGTCTCAGGCGGCACTTTCAGTTTCACTTCGCCTTTCAGCGTAGGCACCTTGAGCGTACCACCCAACGCCGCCTGTGTAAAACGGATTGGCATCACGCAATGCAGGTCATTACCCTCACGCGTAAACAGCTCATGTTTTTTAATATGAATTTGTACATACAAGTCGCCGGCGGGACCGCCATTGATGCCTGCTTCGCCTTCGCCACTCAAGCGAATGCGGTCGCCATTATCCACGCCTTCGGGAATTTTAACTTCCAGCGTTTTTTTCTTTTCGACGCGCCCTTCGCCGTAACAGTCAGGACAGGGATCAGAAATAACCGAGCCAGTGCCATGACAATGTGGGCAGGTTTGTTGCACCGAAAAGAAACCTTGCTGGATACGCACCTGTCCATGCCCCTGGCAGGTGGTGCAAATTTCCGGCTGGCTTCCTTCCCTGGCGCCCGTTCCTCCACAGGTGTCGCAGGTTTGTTTGCTGGGAACCCGGATATCAACAGTTGTGCCAAAGACAGCCTCTTCCAGAGTTAATTCAAGATTGTATTGCAGGTCGCTACCGCGATAAGCGGTATTGCCGCCTCCCTGACTGCGCCCACCGCCGAAAATATCCTCGAATATATCGCCGAAGCCGCCGAAACCACCGCCAAATCCCGCGCCTTGCCCTCCGCCCATGGACGAATCAACGCCTGCGTGACCGAACTGATCATAGGCGGCGCGTTTCTGGGAATCTGAAAGCACTTCATAGGCTTCCTTGACCTCTTTGAACTTTTGCTCGGCCTCTGCATTGTCAGGGTTACGATCCGGGTGATATTTCATGGCCATACGGCGATAGGCCTTCTTTAACTCGCCATCGCTTACATTTTTTTGCACATTCAAAATTTCGTAATAACACTGCTTGGACATTTTTGTAACCCGTTTTTCAACAATATTCAGGAGTCATTGAAACAAAATAAGGCGCATGAATTGTACATCCATGCACCTTGATCAATATTTAGACAACCCGCCAGCCAGATTTCAAGCCTGGCGGGCCATGATTAATAATTATGATTTTTTATCATCATCCACTTCTTCGAACTCGGCATCGACAACATCATCATCCGCCTCCGCGCTTTCGGAACCGGCTTCCGCGCTTTGTGCGCCGCCCGCTTCACCTCCAGCAGCCGCCTGAGCCAGTGTTCCCGAGGCTTCCATCAATTCCTGAGATTTCTTCTCAATCAGGTCTTTATCATCGCCCTTGACTGCTTCCTTGAGTTCGCTTACCAAGCCTTCCACCTTGGTCTTGTCTGCAGCGTCAACCTTATCGCCATATTCCGACAATGATTTTTCGGTTGAATGAATCAGCGCATCCGCCTGATTACGCGCTGCAACCAGTTCCGCCAATTTGCGATCTTCTTCGGCATGCGCTTCGGCGTCTTTTACCATTTTTTCCACTTCTTCATCGGAAAGGCCTGACGACGCCTTGATCTGGATTGACTGTTCTTTTCCAGTCGCCTTATCTTTCGCCGATACATTCAAAATACCGTTGGCATCAATATCAAAAGTCACTTCAATCTGTGGCATGCCGCGCGGCGCGGGCGGAATATCGGTCAGGTCGAAACGACCCAGTGACTTATTACCCGACGCCATCTCGCGCTCACCCTGAAGCACATGCACAGTTACCGCATTCTGGTTATCTTCAGCGGTCGAAAACACCTGTTGCGCCTTGGTCGGAATGGTAGTGTTTTTCTCGATCAGCTTGGTCATAACGCCGCCCATGGTTTCGATACCGAGGGACAATGGCGTTACGTCCAGAAGCAGTACGTCTTTAACATCGCCGCCCAGTACGCCGCCCTGAATCGCTGCGCCTACTGCAACCGCTTCATCAGGGTTTACGTCTTTACGCGGTTCTTTTCCGAAGAAATCGGTTACCGCTTTTTGCACCATTGGCATACGCGTCTGGCCGCCGACCAGAATAACGTCACTGATTTCCGACGCTTTCAAGCCCGCATCCTTTAACGCGGTCTTACATGGCTCAATGGTGCGTTTCACCAGATCTTCCACCAGGGATTCCAGTTTGGCGCGCGTCACTTTGACATTCAAATGCTTGGGGCCGGATGCATCCGCCGTCACATAAGGCAGATTGACATCCGTCTGCTGGGCTGATGAAAGTTCGATTTTGGCTTTTTCCGCGGCTTCCTTAAGACGCTGTAAAGCCAGTGGATCATTGTGTAGATCCATGCCATTGTCTTTTTTGAACTCATCCGCAAGATAATCAATCAGGCGCAGATCAAAATCTTCACCGCCGAGGAAAGTATCGCCATTGGTTGAAAGCACTTCAAACTGGTATTCGCCGTCTATTTCGGCAATTTCAATAATGGAAACATCGAATGTGCCGCCGCCGAGATCGTAAACCGCGATGGTGCTGTCGCCGGATGTCTTATCCATGCCATAAGCCAGCGCCGCTGCAGTTGGCTCATTTATAATACGTTTAACATCCAGGCCCGCAATCTTGCCTGCGTCCTTGGTCGCCTGCCGTTGTGAATCGTTAAAGTAGGCCGGCACCGTAATAACTGCTTCGGTAACGGATTCGCCCAGATAGTCTTCGGCGTCTTTTTTCAGCTTTTGCAGTATGCGCGCAGACACCTCAGGCGGAGACATTTTCTTGCCATTCACTTCAACCCAGGCGTCGCCATTATCAGCCTTGGTGATTTTATAAGGCACCAGTTTGATGTCTTTTTGCACAACATCTTCATCAAAGGTGCGTCCGATTAAACGTTTAATCGCAAAAATTGTATTATCAGGATTAGTTACAGACTGCCGTTTCGCGGGCTGTCCAACTAACACCTCATCATCGGTAAACGCAACAATGGAAGGGGTGGTGCGATCGCCTTCTGCGTTTTCGATTACTTTAGGCTTATCGCCTTCCATTACTGCGACGCAGGAGTTGGTCGTTCCCAGGTCAATTCCGATTATCTTTCCCATTATTGATACTCTCCAATAAATTTTAATGCTTAATTAGCTTTGATTAAATGTATGGTTTTGTTTTGATTTATCAAGGATATTGCTAGTTATTTTTGGCAACCATCACCATTGCAGGCCTGACCAGCCTACCATTCAGCGTATAGCCTTTTTGCATGACTGCGCTGACATGCCCGTCTTCATATTCGTCACTTGGCTGCATCGCCATCGCCTGATGTAATTCAGGGTCGAATTTCTCACCCAGCGGATCGATCACCTGAATTCCGAATTTTTCGAGCGTATTATCGAAAACTTTCTTTGTGAGTGCGATGCCTTCCCTGATTTTTTCCACATCGCCTTCGGCTGCCAGCCCCATTTCCAGGCTATCGGCAACAGGCAGTAATTCTTCGACAAATTTTTGTACGGCGTATTTATGCGCATCCTCAACCTGTTTTTCAGTGCGTTTACGCTGATTATCAAGATCCGCCTTTAATCTGAGCACGGTATTCCAGTTTTCTTCAGCCTTTTCCTCGGCGCTTTCCAGTTCAGCGCGAAGCTGTTCCACTGACAGGTTTTCGACATTCTCATTAGCAGCGGCGCGTTCATCAGCAGCGGCGCGTTCATCAGCAGCGGCGCGTTTAACTTCTACAGAGCTGTCTTCAGAGGCTTCGGCTTCATGGCTTTTATTGGTTTCGTTGCCTGTCTCATTATTATTTTCTGTGTATGCGCGCTCATGATCATGTTCGTTATTGAAATTAGATTGGCTCATTTGCTTCTCTTACCTGTAAATTTGTTTGGTTAAAATAAATAATGCATGAATTCCATAAAACGTGGGGTTAACACAAAATATTTCAAGAAATTTTTAATCAATAACTCATCTTGATTCAATTTCACTCAACTTAACTCTTCAACTCTTCTTTGCATTTCTTTTGTTTGTCAGTGGCTATTATTGTTTGTTATTTTTGCAAGGCTGCAGACAATAGCTTTGCGGTAATATCCACCACCGGTATCACTCTATCATAATGCATGCGTTTGGGACCAATCACGCCCAGTACGCCGATGTGTGAATCGTCAATCTGATAAGGCGCCGTCACCACACTACAATCGCCAAACACATCATGCCCGGATTCGCGACCAATAAATATCTGTACGCCATCCGCATCAATACATCTGTCGAGTAAACCCAGAATATCCCGCTTTTGATTGAATGCGTTGAATAATTGACGCAACTTGGCCACATCCGATAAATCATCATACTCCATCAGATTGGTTTCGCCAGCGATCACATAATCTTCATGATGATCTGCTTCGCTGATGCCTGACACCGCTTTCTCACCGAGGTCAATCGCTGATCGCATCATGCTGTTCATATCTTCTCGCACCTGCTCCATTTCCTGAAGCAGCGTAGCGCGCGCCTGCCGTACGTCTTTGCCAACCAGTATTTCATTAAGATAGTTGCTGCTTTGCTGGAGTTCGGATGAGGAATAATCTCGATCGAGTTCAATCATGCGGTTTTCGACATCATTGTTGCTCATCACCAGAACCACCAGAATCTGTTTTTCTGACAAACGTAAAAACTCGATATGGCGTAGCGCCCGCGTTTCTCCCTGGGGAGCCATAACAATGCCGGTCAAATGCGTTAGCCCGGACAGCAAGGTCGATGCGGAATGAATCAGCCCATTTGAAGAAGGCTGATCAAGCTGGACCTCCAGCATGTGCCATTCCTGCTCCTCCAATGGTTTGATATTTACCAGCGTATCAACAAACAAACGGTAGCCCTGTGATGTTGGCACACGCCCGGCGGAAGTATGAGGCGCATGGATATAACCTGCCTCTTCGAGAGACTTCATGACGTTGCGTATTGTCGCTGGACTTAAATCCAAGCCACTGCGTTTGGCCAGCAGTGTTGAGCCAATCGGCTGACCATCTGCGATATAGCCCTCAATCAGCACTTTAAGCAGATGTCTGGCGCGTTCGTTTAAATCTGGCGTCTGGTTTTGCATACCCACTATAATGAAGAACAATCCCTATTTTTCAAGCCTTTTCATGGCGATTTAAGTTATTATTCAAACAATGAAAAAACGACATCACATTATGCAATTTATGCAGAGTAAAGCATGAAACAGTTTTCAACCATCGGGATTTTCTCCAAGGAGGAAGATCAGCGTCTGGAAGAAACGCTGAAAACGCTCTATGCATTTCTCAAGGCGGAGAACTTTACGGTTGTCGCAGAGGCCAACGCCGCCAGGTTTCTGGGCGTTCCCGCGATGGAGACGGATAAATTCTGCGAGTGCATTGATCTCGCAATGGTCGTTGGCGGCGATGGCACGCTACTCAAGGCAGGACGTCTGCTAAGCGATAAAAACATACCGGTGATTGGCATTAACCTGGGACGTCTTGGTTTTCTGGTGGACATTTCGCCCGATGAAATCGCAGAGCAGTTCACCCACATGCTAAATGGCGAATACACCATCGAAGAACGCGCCCTGCTGCATGCAGAAGCGTTTCGCGACGGGCAAAGCCTGGGCGAAGGCGTAGCGCTCAATGATGTTGTGCTGCATGTCAGAAACGACATCCGCATGATTGAATTCACCACCCATATAGACGAGCATTTCGTCAATACTCAACGCGCAGACGGTATTGTTATCGCCACGCCAACCGGTTCAACCGCCTATTCGCTCTCCGGCGGCGGTCCCATTCTTCACCCTGCCCTGAATGCCGTGGTGCTGGTGCCCATATGCCCTCACACGCTTAGCAACCGACCGCTGGTGGTTGGCGATCAAAGCAGAATTCAAATCAGCCTGTGCGAGAGCCGCAATGTGAATGCGCGCGTATCGTTTGACGGCCAGGCCAATATTGAATTACAGGCGGGCGATCATATCGTTATTCGCAACAAGGCGCACAAGCTACAGTTGATGCACCCCAAAGACTATGACTATTACCATATTTTACGCAACAAACTTGGCTGGAGCGTTTCGCCTTAAACCTGAAATCTAGGTTAAACGCGCCTATTTTTCGGCGATCAGTTTTGCGATATAAGCCTCGACATCCCGCGCCTGCTTCGAATCCTTATGCGTCTCGCCAACAAAATGTGCACGAACCCTGCCTTTTTTATCCACCAAATAATAGGCGGGCCAGTAACGGTTATTCATTGCTCGCCAGTAAGCCATATCGTTATCAACCATCACTGGATGACTTATTTTGAACTCCTTTATCTTGGCCTTGATACTGGCATGGATTTTTTCATGTGCGAACTCAGGGGAATGGATGCCGATAATCTGAAAACGGTTTGCCGGATACTTCTTTTCAAGACCATGCAGCCAGGGAAAAGAACGGTAACAATTCCAGCAACCAAAGGTCCAGAAATCAATCAGAATCACTTTTCCCAGCAAATCCTTTCTGGTTAACGGCCTTGAATTTATCCATTCATGGACTGAGGTCTGGGTAAATTCAGGCA
Source organism: Thiotrichaceae bacterium (assembly GCA_024762625.1). Taxonomy (GTDB): domain Bacteria; phylum Pseudomonadota; class Gammaproteobacteria; order Thiotrichales; family Thiotrichaceae; genus Cocleimonas. The sequence continues at coordinate 41 of JANTHA010000053.1, read as the reverse complement.
ATTCATAAGGCGTATCCGCCTTGACCGAAAAGGCCAACGTG
>JANTHA010000052.1 GCA_024762625.1 Thiotrichaceae bacterium | reverse complement strand
TATTTTCGTACTCAAATGGTCACATATTTGATATATGCTCACATTTTCCGTGCGAAAATGCCTTGAACTGAACCAAAATCTAAACACGCTGAATAGTCACATTTATTTTTTCTTTGTGTTTTTAGCTTGCGCGTTATTAGCTTGCGCGTTATTAGCCTGTGCGTTTTTAGCTAACGCATCAAACCCCGCCTTCAAGCGAATCAGGTAAATCGGGCGTTGTTTCACCTCAATAAAAATCCTGCCCACATATTCACCCAGTATCCCCAGTCCAATCAGGTTGATGCCGCTGAAAAACAGAATAATGGATACAATGGATGCATAACCCGGCACATCCACGCCCAGTATCAGTGTGCGCAACACGATAAAAAGAAAATAGAGGAGCGAAACAAACGACAGTGCAAAACCAATGTAGCTCCACATCCTCAGCGGCGCAGTTGAAAATGAAAAAATGCCATCCAGCGCATGGTTAAACAGTTTCCAGAAAGGCCAGTGACTGCGGCCTGCATATCGCGGCGCACGGTTAAATTCTAGCGTTTCGGTGTTAAAGCCCGGCCAAGAGAGTATGCCTTTCATGAAACGCGTACGTTCTGGCATTTGCCGAATAGACTCGACCACTTTACGGTCCAGCAGGCGATAATCACCGACATCAACCGGTATTTGATGGTGGCTTAGCGCGGCGATCAGTTTATAGAAAAGATGCGCCGCCATATTCTTAAATAAACTGTCGCTTTGGCGATCTTTGCGGCGCGCCAATACGACATCCGCGCCCTGACGCCATTTTTCCAGCATCTGAGGAATTAATTCCACCGGGTCTTGCAAGTCTACATCAATCGGAATAACCACATCGCCCGCAGCCGCATCGAACGCAGCGGTCAGGGCGGCTTCCTTGCCAAAATTACGCGATAATGAAATAAGTCTGATAGACCCCTGTTTGTTGTCAGCGAATGTCTGGATCAATTCCAGCAAGATGTTTAATGTGTTGTCGCGACTGCCGTCATCCACAAAAATGATTTCATATTCTGCAGCAACAGATTCCAGCACCGCTGTAATAGCCTGAACAAAAGCGGGAATAGTTTGCTCCTCATTATAACAAGGCGCGAGTATTGAAATCAGGCCGATATCCTGTCGTAAACTCATCTGACGCCCTTATTTCTCTTTCTGATATTAACGTCTGGATGATTGCGCTTCATGCGACGGATTCTTTGTAAACCAAAATAATTTGCGTAACATACATTTCGCCAGTCGCGGGAATTCGGCAAAATGTCGTTAAAGTAAATGGTGCGTGGATAAGCCCCCTGATAACTTGGCGTCTGCAAGGAAAACTGTCCTCTCGACAACGCCTCTTGAATAGTCTCATAACGATACTCAAGATAAGCATGATACGGCTTGGCGCGCACCATCAGATCTCCCAGCGCACGCTGGAACTTGCCATTGACCAACACGGCGAGAACAAATAAAAGCGTAAACGCGATGAGGGCCCAGGCGGGTCTAGCGCCCTGTGTAAGACTGGATGATGCGGTGTTTTCGCGCTGTAGCCAGTACAGCGAAAAAGCGCTAAGGGTCAGGAACAGACTCAGTAAAAAAACAAAAAAAATCGCATCAACAGTACGCGGCGGCGGCCAACCGCCCATGCCCCACCAGGCGGGAAACTGCAAAACAAGCGGAATGGCGAGTGTGACAAGGCTCAGTATAAACAACAATCGTTTGCTGATATTGATTTTGCGTTGCGAGCGCATGCGCAACGCACAATCAGCAAATGGCGTAAGCAATACGCCCGCAATCACGACCGGATTCCTGAGCCATAATCCCAGCGTCCACAGACCCATATTCAGACTACCCGATAGCGAGCGTCCCCATTGATGTCTTAATGGAAAGGTTGATTCCCGCATCGCCGTGCCGGGCGCAAAGTACACCAACGCCACGCAAAGTAACGCTGCGGCAAACAAAAGCAGCCAGGGCAACACATTGCGACGTTGGCTGGGATAGATAAACACATGATACATAAGCGCTGCGCCAGACAGAATCGTCAACACCAGCATATTGACTTCATTCAAGCCGACGCCAAACACAAGCAGCAACAGCAGCCCAGTCAGTACGCCAACAATGCGCCCACCCTGCTCCAGGCGATCATGCAGTTTAATCATCAATCCCAGCAAAAACAGTAAACTGATATTGGCGGATTGATAGGTCAAAGCGCCCGCCATCCAGTATAAACTACTCGCCGGACTCACCAGACCCAGAAGATAAATACAGGTAAAAGCAAGCGACACCAACACCAGCAACGGATCATTCAGACGAATTTTTAAAAGACTCGACAGAAAAAAAGCAAAACCACTGATTAACAATAAAATCAACAACACCGGCATGAAGCGGTAGCCATCAAACATGCCAAACAGTAATGGATACAGTCCATACAGCGCATTCCCCGAGTAGCGCCCGCTCCATTCATGATAATGTCGCCACAAATGTGCCAACAGGCCATCCTGGTTAACCCCGGCCGCCATGCAAAAATCATCTGCCGATGGGTTGGCGTATTGACCAAGCAGAATATAAATCAGCAACACGCCGCCACTGACCAGCGCCATCAGGATGACTGCAATCAATTCCGGTCTGAATAAGGTTACTTTTTTTGTTTCCATATTTTACATCGTCAAATTGTAAGCTTTTCAGTCCCAGTATACAGCGCCCGAGAAAGAATAGTGCGACACTGTCAGCTAACTGACAGTTTTTGACCAATAAAAACGCTTTAATGATCAAAAAAACAAGAATCTTAATGCCATCACCTCAGCCATAAGGTGATCACTTTAAAAACAGGGAGAGACAGGGAGAGAATACCATGGGTAAATTCGAAGACTTAAGACAACAAATGATTGATTACCAGCTCGAAATGCGCGGGCTGCGTGATAAAACCGTACTTGACGCCGTAAAGGCGGTGCCGCGTGAAGAATTTGTACCCACCGAGCTGGTTGAATTTGCCTATAGCGATACGCCTTTACCCATTGAAGCAAGCCAGACCATCTCCCAGCCCTACATTGTTGCTCTGATGACAGCGGCGCTGGAGCTAAAACCGGAAGATAAAGTACTTGAAGTAGGCACCGGATCCGGTTACGCCGCTGCTGTTCTTGCAGAAATCGCAAACGAGGTTTATACCATTGAGCGCCACAGGATACTTGCGGATTCGGCGCGTGAACGACTTGAAAAATTGGGCTACAAAAACGTCAAGGTGCTGCATGGCGATGGCACCCTGGGCTGGCCGGAACACGCCCCGTTCGATGCAATCATCGTTGCCGCCGGAGGTCCGGATGTGCCAGAAACGCTCAAGGAGCAACTCGCAGTAGGCGGCCGCATGGTGATCCCGGTAGGCTCCTCGTTACATACGCAAAAACTGGTGCGCATCCGTCGCATCAGCGAAACAAAATTTGAAGAAGAAGACCTGGGTAGCGTGCGCTTTGTGCCGCTGGTTGGCGCGGCTGGCTGGGAGGATGAAACTGCAACAAAGGCGGCCGAGACGATCGCAAAAGCCGAAGCGACGCTCCCGGAACTGGTTTATGAATCAAGCGAACATTTTTCCAGTATTGATGAGGTCAATCTGGATAAGCTGATGGAGCGCATTGGCGATAGCAAGCTGGTTCTTCTCGGTGAAGCGTCTCATGGCACCGCCGAGTTCTATGATATGCGCGCCCGTATCACCAAGGAGTTAATCGAGAAGAAAGGATTCAATGTCATTGCGGTTGAAGCAGACTGGCCGGACGCCGCCCATATTGACAACTACATCAAGGGGAATGAACCTGACCCGCTGTTATCAAAAGAGCCTTTTTCACGTTTTCCAACCTGGATGTGGGCCAATCACTCCGTACTGGAATTCACGCATTGGCTGAAACAGCATAATCAAACCATTACCGCCGCCAATCAGAAAGTAGGTTTTTACGGTCTGGATTTATATAGTCTTTTTAGCTCCATTGATGTGGTGCTTGAGTATCTGCAAAAGGTTGACCCGAAAACTGCCGAGATTGCGCGCACCCGCTATGGCTGCCTGATGCCATGGGCCAGCGAACCAGCGTTGTATGGACAGGTTGCGCTCACCAAACAATACCGCGAATGTGAACAGGATGTAGTTTCCACCTTGCAGGATATTCTGGAAAAACGCATCGAATACACGCGCGCCGATGGCGACAAATATTTCAATGTGCAGCAAAATGCGCGTCTGGTCGCCAATGCCGAGCGCTACTACCGCACCATGTATTACGCTGAAGCCAATTCATGGAACCAGCGCGACCAGCATATGTTCGAAACGCTTGAAGCCATACTGGATTACCGTGAAAGTCACAGCAACAATGTTGATGATGTCAAGGCGGTCATCTGGGAGCACAACTCCCACATCGGCGATGCGCGCGCCACCCAGATGAGCGCTCGCGGTGAACTCAATATCGGACAGCTCTCGCGTGAAAAATATGGCGAAAAAGCCTATCTGATTGGTTTTGGCACAGATCATGGAACAGTCGCCGCCGCTTCCGAATGGGGCGGCCCGATGGAAGTCAAACAGGTACAGCCTTCCCATATCGACAGCTACGAGCGGGTTTGTCATGAAACGCCGACAGATAACTTTCTGCTGCCCTTGCGCCAGGCCTATAACCCGGAAACCAAGAAAAGACTATTGGTGGAAAGGCTGGAACGCGCCATCGGCGTGATCTACCGTCCCGACACCGAATTGCAGAGCCATTATTTTTATGCTTCACTGCCGCGTCAGTTTGATGAATACATCTGGTTTGACGAAACCAATGCAGTCAAGCCGCTGACCAAAGAAAGCGTCAAAGGTTTACCCGATACCTTCCCGTTTGGACTGTAATTCTGAATTGTAATAATCAACATGGCGCTCCAGCAATGATTGTTTTGACGGAGCGCCGATTTAGTAGTTTAGCTTTCGCAATTTAGCTTGCGCTGTTTAGCTTTCGCAATTTAGCTTGCGCAGTTTAGCTTTCGCAATCGAGATACGGAGATAAAAAATGAATTCCACTCTTTCTATCAACTGTTTGTTGCTGGCAACAGCGATGATGCAGGGTAGTTATCTATTCGCCCAGGAAAATAACCAAAGTGAAATTGGAGGAAATGTTGAACATGCTGGAAATGCTGAACATGGAATTTCGCCGACTGAAGCTATTGAGATCAATCAAAACACGATCAATCCTCAACCCGAACCACCTGGTAAAATCGAGCGCAACATGATCAACCCGCAACCCGAACCACCGGGGAAAACCGAGCACAACATGATTAATCCGCAACCAGAACCGCCTGGAAAGCATTGAGGATGACAACCTAAAATACTGATTGTGCTAGAGCGCCTTACTCACAATCTCAAACACATCCCCGCTCAAGCCATCGACAGCCTTGATCCGTTGCAATTGTTCACGCATCAATGCAGCGCGGCCGGGTTCATATTGTCGCCAATTCATCAGGGCGCGCGCCATTCTTGATGCAAGTTGCGGGTTGAGTTTATCAAGCTGTATCACGCGATCAGCGAGGAATTGATAGCCTGAGCCGTCCGCCTTGTGGAAGTTAACGGGGTTGCCGCTAGCGAATGCGCCAATCAGGGCGCGGACTTTATTGGGGTTTTTAATACTGAACAATGGATGCTTCATCAGCTCTTTAACCCGCTCAAGCGCACCCGGCAGACTGGAGCTTGCCTGAATCGCAAACCATTTATCCATCACTAGCGTATTATCGCGCCATTTCTGTTCAAACTCCGCGAGCGCCTGTTCGCGTTCCGGGCAGTCAATATTGGCAAGCACATTTAACGCGGCCAGGGTATCGGTCATATTCTGCGACTGGCTAAACTGCTGGTAACATTGCGCGCGTATCCCAGGGTCATTAATTGCCCCAAGATAAGAGAGACAGGTGTTTTTCAGGCGGCGTTTACCGATACTGACCGGGTCAATCGAATAATCGCCCTGCTCTGTAAGCGCTTCATAACTTGACTCGAGCGGCAGACGCAGGCCTTGCGCAATATGCTTTCTTAAGGTTTCGCGTACTTCATGGATTGCTTCGGGATCAGCCTGGTTAACGATTTCCGCGAGATCGGCTTCAGATGGCGTTGTTAAGGCCTCGGCGCGCAAAGCGTAATCAAGTTGATTGTTTTCCAGTATTTCCTGATAGGCGTCGATGACTTTAGGCTCAACGCCCAACGCTGCGCCTTTAGCGCGCGCATCCAGCATCTCCAGCATCAGTGTTTTGGCAAGCCGCTGGCTGGCTTCCCAACGATTGAAGTCATCACTGTCGTGTTGCATTAAAAAAATGGTATCGTCAATGCCGTAGTCGTAATGAAGTTTGACAGGCGCGGAGAATCCTCTTAAAAGAGAAGGCAAAGGTTGCTGTTCGTCGCCGCTATCAATATTTTCAAAGCTAAAGCTCTGCTGTTGTTGAGTGAATTGTATGGTTTCTGACAAAAGTTCGTTGCCCTGCCCATCCAGTAAGCCCAATTTAATGGGAATCAGGTAAGGCTTCTTATCTTCGCTTTTGGCTTCCGGCGTGTCCGGGCAGGTCTGCGAAAAATGCAATGTGCAGCGTTTCGCCGCAGCCTCATAATCCAGTCTGACCTTTACCTCTGGCGTACCCGCCTGATCATACCAGACCTGCATCTGGCTCAGGTCAAGCTGGTTGGCGTCGGCCATCGCAGCTAGAAAATCTTCAGTGGTAACCGCCTGACCATCGTGGCGTTCAAAATAGAGATCCATGCCTTTTCTGAAACCCATCTCGCCCAGCAGGGTATGATACAGCCGCACCACTTCTGCGCCCTTTTCATAGACGGTCAGTGTGTAAAAATTATTGATTTCCATGAATGATGCGGGCCGGATCGGATGCGCCATAGGACTCGCATCTTCGGCGAACTGATGGGTTTGCAGCATGCGCACATCTTCGATGCGTTTTACCGCGCGCGAGTGTAAATCGGCGGTAAATTCCTGATCCCTGAAGACCGTCAGTCCTTCTTTCAGGCTCAGCTGAAACCAGTCGCGACAGGTGACGCGGTTGCCTGTCCAGTTATGGAAGTATTCATGACCGATGACCGCTTCGATATTGATGTAATCGGTATCCGTTGCCGTTTCTGGGCTCGCGAACACCAGCTTGGAATTAAAGATATTCAAGCCCTTGTTTTCCATCGCGCCCATATTGAAGTCGTCCACAGCCACGATCATGTAAATATCAAGATCATACTCCAGGCCAAAACGCTGCTCATCCCAGGTCATGGCGCGTTTCAGGGACTGCATCGCATGGTCGCACTTGTCGATATTGTGCGCTTCGGTATAGATTTCCAGGGCGACTTCCCTTCCCGAAGCCGTGGTGAAGCGGTCGCTGACATGCTCCAGATCGCCCGCCACCAGCGCAAACAAATAAGACGGTTTTTTGAACGGGTCTTCCCAGGTCGCGAAATGACGACCATTATCCAGTTCGCCCTGGTCAATGCGATTGCCGTTGGAAAGCAATACCGGGTACTTCTCGCGATCAGCGCGAATCGTGGTGGTGAATTTAGCCATCACATCAGGCCGGTCGAGATAATAGGTGATTTTACGAAAACCCTGCGCCTCGCACTGAGTACAAAAATTGCCGCTGGATTGATAGAGTCCTTCAAGCGATGTGTTGTTTTGCGGATAAATCCGGGTGACGATTTCAAGCGTGAACGCCTGTGGCGGCGAGGATAGCGTCAGTCCTTCATCGCTCAATTCATAATCATCTTTGGATAGCGTCTCACCGTCCAGCGCGATACTAATCAATTCAAGCTCTTCGCCGTGTAGCTCCAGCGCTTTAAGCGGCGAATCCTGATTTTTCAGATAGGCGATACGCGATGTGACCAGCGCATGATCCTCCGCAAGATCAAACAGCAAGTCAACCGTATCAACCCAGTAGGCAGGCGGTTGATAATCCTTGAGGTAAATGGTTTTGCCCTGAGAGTGCTTCATGTGAATCTCTGTTGGATGAAAATGACAATCATAAGCTATCCTGGAGTAAAAAGCGCTAAACCTGCAAACACCGCGTGGATTTGAGTCTGTCTTTTCAGTCTATTGTTTCAGGGTACCTCTATTAATTAGGATTTTCGTTCGAGTTCAAGGCGGATGGATTTCGAGAACCGTAGTGTATAAGTCATACATGAGGATCGCATAAGTACATGGATGTACCGTAGTAGGGCAACGCAGGAGCAGTTGCCGAGGAATTCATCCAACGCAGAAATCGGGCGAAAAGACAATTAATAGAGATGCCCTTCAGTCAATTAATAACGGCCGCCACCAGTCTTCATTATCCAGATACCAGTCGATGGTTTTCTGAATGCCGGTTTCGAAGGTTTCATCCGGCTCGTAGCCGAGCTCTTTCCTGAATTTGCTCGCATCAATCGCATAACGCCAGTCATGCCCAGCGCGATCTTCGACAAAAGTGATCAGATCGGCCGATTGCTTGCCATTGGCAGGCGCGGCTTCCGGGTATTGTTTTGACAAATCGGGGTTTTCGGCAAAACGCCTGTCCATGGATTCACACAGCAGATTGATGATATCCATATTGTTCCATTCATTATTGCCGCCGATATTGTAGATTTCGCCAACCTTATCGCTATTCAAAATCAGGTCGATGCCTTTGGCGTGATCATCCACATACAACCAGTCGCGCACGTTTTTGCCTGTGCCATAAACGGGTAAGAATTTGTTGCGTAATATATTGGTCAGAAACAGAGGAATCAGCTTTTCCGGGTATTGGTAGGGACCGTAGTTATTGGAGCAGTTAGTGGTGCTGACATTCAGCCCAAAGGTATGGTGATAGGCGCGCACAATGTGGTCGGACGAAGCCTTGCTGGCCGAATATGGCGAGTTGGGCGCATACACATGGTCTTCGGTAAAGCCGGGCGAATCATCATCCAGTTCGCCATAGACTTCGTCGGTGGATACATGATGAAAACGATGTTCAGGCTTTGCGGTTTTATTATTTTCAATCCACACGCTTCGAGCCGCTTTTAACAGATTGTGCGTGCCGATGATATTGGTTTCGAGAAAAACGTCCGGACCGGAAATGGAGCGGTCAACATGGCTTTCCGCCGCAAAATTGACAATGGTGTCCAGGTCTTCATCAATCAGCAATTGTTCAACCAGCGCCTGATCCGCAATGCTGCCCTTTACAAACTTGAAGTTAGCTTTGTCCTTGAGCGCATCCAGGCTGGGTTCGTTGCCTGCGTAGGTAAGCGCATCCAGCACCACCATATGATCTTCCGGATGGTTGCGCATCCAGTAATGTACAAAATTTGCGCCGATAAAACCAGCGCCGCCTGTTACCAATAATCTACGCATTATTTTTACTCTGCTTTTTTACTTTGTTTTTTTAATCTGTTTTTACAGTTGATTTTTCAATTCAGTCATCATCTGTCGCAACGCAACGCGCCAATGTTCACTTTTCATACCCAGCGCTTCCCAGGTGGCGGTTTTATCCAGCACGCTGTAACTGGGTCGCCTGGCTGGCGTGGGGTAATCTGCGGTGGTGATCGCGTTTATGGTAATGGCGTTATCCAGAAGCCCCAGCGCCACACCCTCTTCCATGATCGCATAGGCAAAATCATACCAGCTTGCGACGCCCGCATCGCTCCAGTGATGAATGCCTACGGTATTTTGTTCAATCGCTTTCCAGATCGCTTGCGCGAGCGAATTGGCCCAGGTAGGCGTACCAATCTGATCAGCAATCACGCCCAACTCTTCACGTTCTCTCATCAAATGCAGCATCGTTTTGACAAAATTAGCACCATGCGCCGAATAAAGCCAGGCGGTGCGGATGATAAAGGCGTCGTCGCCGAGTATTTCCAGAACCAGCTCATCGCCCTGCTGCTTGGTTTTGCCGTAGACGCCCTGCGGTTCAGCGGCCGCATCCACGGGATAAGGCGAATGCGCCTTGCCATCGAATACAAAATCGGTGGAAACCTGAATTAGCTTGGCATCGTTATCCTTACAAGCCTGCGCCAGATTAGCTGCGCCTTTTTCATTAATCGCGCTGGCGAGCTGCGGCTCTTGTTCCGCCTTGTCAACGGCGGTATAGGCCGCCGCATTGATGATCACTTGCGGTTTGAGTTGCCGGACATACTCGCTGACGGCCTGTGCATCCGTAATATCCAGTACATCCCTGTCCGTTGCGACACATTTAAAGCCTTCAGGCGTTGTGCGCTGTAATTCATAGCCTAGTTGGCCATCTCCGCCGGTAATCAAGACTTTTTTCGTTTGCGCTTTCTTTGTCTGCATTTTCCTGGTTTGCACTTTACTTGGTTTGCACTTTTGTCATGGGAACAGATCCGCTTTGGCAAAGCCAGGCGCTGCAGCATCTTTTTCCGACAACACCGGTGGATTGTCATCCACCAGCGGCCAGTCAACCGCCAGATCGGGGTCGTTCCAGAGTACACTGCGCTCATATTGCGGCGCATAATAATCGGTGCATTTATACAAAAACTCTGCGGTTTCGCTGATGACATAAAAGCCATGTGCAAAACCCGGTGGAACCCACAACATGCGTTTGTTTTCCGCTGATAGTTCGTAGCCCACCCATTGACCAAAAGTCGCGGAACTTTTTCGCATATCCACTGCCACATCAAAGACGCTGCCCTGTACAACGCGCACCAGTTTGCCTTGAGGTTGTTTAATCTGATAATGCAGACCGCGCAGGATGCCCCGGGCGGATTTGCTATGGTTATCCTGAACGAAATCATGGTCAATGCCGTTTTCGGCAAAGGTCTTGCGCTGCCAGGTTTCCATGAAAAAACCACGGTGATCGCCGAATACCTTTGGTTCGATCAGAATGACATCGGGTATTTTTGCAGGAATGAATTTCATGCTCAATTTAATTCATCTTTAATTTAATTTAATTTAATTTGAACGCCAGTTATTCAGAATGCCGCGTTTTGTGACAGTTCCAGGCGAAAGCGCGCAGTGTATAAGTATACATGAGCACTTTCAAC
>JANTHA010000051.1 GCA_024762625.1 Thiotrichaceae bacterium | reverse complement strand
GTCATCTGGCTGAATATCACCTTTCAGTGCAACGCCGAGGGCGTCCAGGCGCTTTCCGCCTGTTTCGTGTTTCAGTATTATTAAATATCCACGGCTAATCGGGCAAATCCATGTTAAGCATAGCGTCTGGTCAGATACCGGAAAACAGCCAGCAAGCCCATCGCTTCGCCGCCCTTGGGGCGGCCGGGGCGATCCCGGGTATTCCAGGCCATTACATCGAGGTGCAGCCAGTCGATGGTTTCCGGAACGAATTCATTCAGGTACAGCGCGGCGGTGATTGCGCCGCCAGTGCTTTCCGGCGAAGAATTCAACAGATCCGCCACCTGGCTATCCAGCTGGCTGCGATAGGCCTGGTGCAGCGGTAAGGGCCAGACGAGTTCGCCGCAGCCCTGCGCAATTTGCTGTACGTGGCTCGCCAGAGCGGGTTTATTACTGAACAGCGCCGGGATTTCCGTACCGACGGCAACTCGCGCAGCGCCGGTCAGGGTCGCGAAATCTATAATCAGGTCGGGATCGTGTTCGCTTGCGTAGCTCAGGGCATCACACAGTACCAGTCGTCCTTCGGCATCGGTGTTATCCACCTCGACGGTCTTGCCGGAGCGGGTTTCCAGCACGTCGCCGGGGCGAAACGCATCCCCCGAAATGGCGTTGTCCGCCGCCGATATCAACAGTTGCAGGCGCACGGGCAATTTCAGTGCAATAATCAGTTGCGCAAGACCCAGCACATGCGCCGCGCCGCCCATGTCTTTTTTCATCAGCCGCATGAATTTGGAGGGCTTCAAGTCCAGCCCGCCGGTGTCAAAACAGACGCCCTTTCCGACCAGACTAATCAACGGAAGCGCTTCCTTGTCAGCATTCCATTCCAGCTTAATCAGGCGCGGTTCATGGTTGCTGGCGCGGCCCACCGCATGAATCGCCGGGAAGTTCTGTTGCAGCAAACTTTCGCCGACTATTTCTGTAAAATTCGCCTTGAACTGCTGTGCAAACTCCTCCGCAACAGCGGATAAGTCTTCGGGCATCATGTGGCTCGCGGGCGAGTTCACCAGATCGCGAACCAGTGTAAACGCATCCACAAACGCATTGATCCTGTCTGCTTTGGCGACAAGCCGGTCGCCCAGTTTCAGGGTAGCGGGCAAATGATCCTGCGGATTCGCCTGATCATTAAATGAGGCCTTGTAAAAATCAAAACGGTAGGCGCCCAGCCCCCAGCCAATGGCGGCCTGCTCCAGCGTTTCATCATTCCAGTCGCATTCCAGGTGGTAGACATTGACAGGCAATTGGGAGGAAAGACCGGCGATTGACCAGATCGGTGCGGTTTCGCTATCGCCATCCCTGGTCTCTTCCAGTCCAAACAGCACCCGATCAATCCCGCCCTGCCCATTCGGAATTAAACAATGGGAGCCGGCTTTGGCCTCGAAGCCGGTCTGTCTTACCCAGTTGGCGACAAATTCAGGCTGTGCTTGTGAATAGTCATCAAGTCCCGCCTGTTTTATTGGAATCAAGGGGATACTGACTTTGTTTTCAATTGTGTAAATCATCTTATATCTCAGGGTGGTCATACCCTTCTGTACCAGGTTCAAACCAGTGTAGCGGGGGCGTACAGGCCTTGTGTGATCGCATCATAATCAGGATGGGATGGCTCAATATAGCCTTGTCGCAGTAACAGATCAATGTTGACGAGGTTGCAATTATCCTTGAATTCGTCGCTCGTATCCGTAATGTGAGCCATTTCTTCAAGCGGCATGAGCATAAATTCATCAACCTCGCCATCGGTATTGTGCGGCGTAAAATCTTCGGGCATCCAGAGGTCATAATTGAACAGCGTATCAACATTCATGCCGCGATTATTCTGCCCGCGATAATGAATTTCGCTTACCGCCTCGGCCTGGCTTGAGAGATTTTCAGGAATTGCGGCTTCTTCAGCGGATTCCTTGATCACATTCTCCATCAGCCCAATGCCATATGGCTGACCGCCCGCCACCATTTGATCCAGCCTGCCCGGCCACATCGGTTTATCCCGGGTGCGCCGCGCAATCCAGATATGGACGCCGTCTTGCTTCTGCACCAGACCATTGACATGCACGCCATAACCGCGCACGCCAAAATAACTGACCGCTGCGCGCTCCATCAACAGGCGCGGTTGCTCGTCAAAGTGATGCGACACCGCGTAAGGCTCGCCAACCCATGAAGCAATAACGCCCTGCCGGTGCAATGCTTCAAGCACGGGAGCAAGCGCCTCGGTTCTGGATTGCGCCGTCTTCAAGTCAGGATGAATCTGCAAACGCATCTCATCCACCTGGAACACATTATCATAGGCTTTCAAGTGATCCATGAAATCCGGCATGACCCAGCCCATCTGTTCATTGCCCACAAAAAACGGTAAAAACCGGTCGGCATCGTATTGGTTACTGCGTTTAATATGATCAAGGTAGCTCACAGTGTTCCTTATTATGGTGTTTTATAATGGTCTTTAAATTAGCGCAATATCATTATAAAGAAACGACAACATTCATGGAGCCTTTTTTGCACCCAGTGTCATATTCCTCGTTTGGTTTCCCAATAGTCTGGCACTGAGAAACTGTTTAATATTTCTAGCCATTTTCTTTTCAAGAAAATAATAAATCAGGAAAGAAAGGATTAACATCAAGACAATAACGCCTAGCAACACCGCGTATTTGTTGACCCCCTGTGCATACAGAAATAGCTGTTGTCCTATCGCATCATGAATCAGGTACAAGGGATAGGTAAGCGCGCCCAGCATAACAAACCAGGGTCGTTTGAAATGCCTGGCGTCTTCTGTTGCGATAAATGTAAATATCAGAAAATATGCCGTGATGATCACTGCAACAATAAATGGCGAAAAACTGCTTGAATAAATCTCGGTTCGTTCAACCGCTCCCTGAATTGCAAAATAAAGCGCCAGGATATACGCTGCAGCAAGCAAAGCGCCCCGCTTCCAGTTAAACCCGAACACACGGATGCGATAAAACAATGCGCCTGCGCTAAACAGTGGCGCCCATTCGGGTATCAAAAACTTATGGGTGAATCCATGAAAAAAATGGAATGTTTCAAGACACGCCAACACCAGCCAGATAAAAATAAAGCGTTCTATCAAATGGATTTTGTTGAAAAACATTAATACGAAAATCCAGAAATAAAATTTAATCTCTATTTGCAGCGTCCAGTAGACGGAATCTATATTCTGAACGCCCAGGTATTCCGGCATCATGGTCATATTCGCCAGGTATTGAGTCAAACTGACTGATTTTTCGCCACTAGCCGCCAACCATAAAACCAGGGCTGTTAACGATACTGCAACCCAGAATGCAGGATACAAGCGCGCTATGCGAGAAATGGTAAACTCGGTGGCGGTTTTATTGCTGGTCGTCAGAAGAATTACAAAACCACTGATAATAAAAAATAATTCAACGCCCAGGTAACCATACTTAAAAACGCCGCTCAGATAGGTGTAATCCGGCAGAGCAGCGTATTGTGTTTTATTCAAAAAGGTATAATGAAAAAAGACAACCGCCAATGCCGCCAGGAATCGTAAAATATCCAGTTCGTAAAAACGTAAACCGGATGCTTGGTTAATATTCATGTCATTCCACGTGTATTTTATTTTGCCAAAATAAGCAACCCTTGATTAAAAAATTGAATCAGGGTCATTTTCTTCTTTTTGATTGTATTCAGGCAATTGGGGGCGGCAGAATGACAGCAGGATATAATTGATAGTAATAATGAAAAACAGACGACGATGAATAAGCCGTTTGATTTAAATTAAAAGCGAAATCATTTTGAGTCGCTACAAACAGTTGTGCAAAACTTACAACACATTGTAGGCAGCAACCGCTTTGACAAGACTCAGAATTACAAGCAGAACAATGATCGGCGCATGACTCGGTAGTATTTACAGAGTTAACATTTCCTGAAATATTTTTTTTAAAATTTTTATGTCCGCAGACATCCTGATCATGCGAAACCATCACGTTTGGCGACGACAAATGTGTAGACTGCTGAGACGACATTCCTTTGCATGTACAGACCTTTGCCATAGGCATGGAAATGACATTAAGCAAAAAAATGAAAATTAATAATCGCATAGCAATTTCATTTTATAAGCCGTTCATGCAACGCAGTCAAATTGATATTAATCAAAAAGGGCTCAAAGGCTGAAAAACCTTGATAAGCTGGAACATTAACGTCACATTAGCGCAATGACAGCTTACTTTCTAATTCTTCTTTTTCTGGCCGCTGTTGCTATTGGCCTGCTTGTGCTTGGCCTGCACCTTGGTTTTCGAGCGCCCAGAATCAGGGAGGTCAAAACGCCACTGGATCATGGCGTTCCTTATAATCAAGTAGCCATTCCGGGCGTTTCAGCTAAACAGTTATTCGGCTGGTTGCTGCCTGTTGAAACATCGCCACACACCCTTATTATTCTGCATGGCTGGGGCGGCAATGCGGAACTGATGTTGCCGATAGCCATTCCTTTTTATCGCGCTGGTTTTAATACCTTGTTGATTGACGCCAGAAACCATGGGTCAAGCGATTCCGACACCTTCTCTTCGCTGCCCCGTTTTGCCGAGGATCTCGGGACGGCCATCGACTGGATCAAGCAACATTATCCGGAGCGCGCTCAAAAAATAGCGGTGCTCGGACATTCGGTCGGAGCAAGCGCTGTCATCTACGAAGCATCAAGGCGCGATGATATAGACGCCGTGATCAGTATCTCAGCCTTTGCCCACCCGGAATGGCTAATGCAACGTTACTTACAGAATATTTGCTGGAAAGGTCTGCGTCTGCCGCAGTTTTTGATTCGCATAATCCTGAAATACATTCAATGGGTAATCGGACATTCATTCGCCAGCATTGCGCCCGTCCATACTATTTGTAAACTCAACGCGCCTGTTCTGCTGGTGCATGGCAAGGATGATTCAACCGTACCTGTCGAAGATGCGCGGGCCATTATTGAAAATTGCCCTGAACCACATGTCCAGCTTCTCGAAATTGACGACGCCGGACATGAGTCCGTTGATAAAATTGAGGAGCATGCTGAAAAACTGACCAGCTTTTTAAGCAAGGCTTTTACTCACGATTAAGCTGATTTTCTGGGACTCCGATGTCCGCCTCCGCCTGAGTTTGCAGGCTTTTTCTTTTTCCAGTTACGGTTTTTGCTGCGTTTATTTTCAGGCTGACCATTCCTGTTTTTAGCACGGCTGTTTTTAGCATGGCTTTTATTAGCACGACTTTTGTTTGTGCGGCTTTTGTGTTTGCTGCTCAGCGGCCTGGGCGTATTCCCCCCGCCTTTGGCTTTGGGGAAGCGTTTATCAAGACTTGTAACCGGCACATCATGATCCGGCTCAAAACCATCCACCAGTTTGCGTTTCAGGACCGTTTTGATCAGATGTTCAATATCTGAAAGCTGCTTGACTTCATCTGCGCTCACCAGCGAAACCGCCTGACCTGCACGACCCGCGCGACCGGTGCGCCCGATGCGATGCACATAATCTTCCGGCACATTGGGCAAATCAAAATTGACCACCTGCGGCAAATGATTAATATCTATGCCGCGCGCCGCAATATCGGTCGCCACCAGCACCTGCACCTTGCCTTTCTTGAAATCGGCCAGCGCGCGGGTGCGCTGATTCTGGCTTTTATTGCCATGAATCGCCGCCGTTGGAATATCGCGCGAGTTCAGTTGTCTGGCGAGGCGGTCAGAACCATGCTTGGTGCGGCTAAACACCAGCACCTGGGTCCACTGGTTTTCCTTAATCAAATGAGACAGCAGGGCTGATTTCCGTTTTTTATCAACCGGACAAATCCATTGTTTGACTGATTCTACCGTTGTATTGCGCGGACTCACTGAAATCTCGACCGGATCATTGATCATGCCCTTGGCGAGATCGCGTATTTCCTTTGAGAAGGTCGCCGAGAACATCAGATTCTGGCGATGCGCAGGCAGATAGGAGAGTATCTTGCGGATATCATGAATAAAACCCATATCCAGCATGCGGTCTGCTTCATCCAGCACCAACACTTCCAGTTGATCAAAACGCACCGCATTTTGTTGATACAAATCCAGTAGGCGGCCTGGCGTCGCCACCAGAATATCGACGCCCTTGCGTAAACGCATCATTTGCGGATTGATCTTGACGCCGCCAAACACCACGGTTGATGTCAGCGGCAGGTTTTTGCCATACAGCATCACGCTGCGTTCAACCTGTGCGGCGAGCTCGCGCGTCGGCGTCAAAATCAGCGCGCGCGTCTGGTTCGCCTTTGCGAGCGGGCCTTTGGATAACTTTTCAAGTATCGGCAGGGTAAATCCAGCGGTCTTACCGGTGCCGGTCTGTGCCGCAGCCATCACGTCCCTACCCTTGATAATCGCGGGAATCGCTTGTTGCTGGATCGGAGAAGGCGTCGTGTAACCCTGTTTTTCAACCGCCTGTAAAATTGAATCGGAAAGGCCTAAATCGGAAAAATGCATATATTACTATTTACTTATATTCAAAATGTGATGCAGGGTACAGCATAAAAGCCTGTAGTGCTACAATCATCGGCTAAATATAAACGAGAGATCATATGAAAATCTGGGTCGATGCCGATGCCTGCCCCGCAGTCATCAAGGAAATACTGTTCAGGGCGGCCAATCGCACTGGCGCTGAGCTGACGCTAGTTGCCAATCACCCGATGCGCATACCAACCTCCCCCCTGATTAAATTTATGCAGGTCGCCGCCGGATTTGATGTTGCTGACAACGAGATTGTAAAACGCGTTGAAGCCGATGATCTGGTAATTACCGGAGATATTCCACTGGCGGCGGAAGTGATCGAAAAAGGCGCTATCGCGCTTAACCCGCGCGGCGAAACATATACCCCCGATAACATCAAGGCGAGACTTAATATGCGCAATTTCATGGAAACCTTGCGTTCCAGCGGCGTGGATACCGGCGGTCCTGCGCCATTAAATCACAAAGACCGGCAAAAATTCGCCAATGCGCTGGAAAGATTCCTGCAAAACAGTGGTTAAATCAAAAACCCGGGCGCATAAAATATGCTATAAATATCAAATTAACAAAAAGATATCCATTGGAGGAACAACATGTCGCAGGTTTACCCCGTACCCGCTGAGTTTGCAGCGCAGGCCAATATCAATAAACAACAATATGAAGAAATGTACCAACGCTCGATTGACGACCCGGATGGCTTCTGGGCGGAACAGGCGGAACAATACGTTTCCTGGTTCAAGCCCTGGGATGAAGTGCTTGACTGGAGTTTCGACCAGGCCGACCTGCACATCAAATGGTTTAAAAACGCCAAACTGAACGTCGCCTACAACTGCCTGGATCAGCACCTTGAAACGCGCGGCGATCAGACGGCAATCGTCTGGGAAGGCGACAATCCCGAAGAAGACAGGCACATTAGCTACAAGGAGCTGCATGAGGAAGTATGCCGTTTTTCCAATGTTTTAAAATCGCGCGGCGTAAAAAAAGGCGATCGCGTATCGCTCTATATGCCGATGATACCGGAAGCGGCAGTGGCGATGCTGGCTTGCACCCGCATTGGCGCGGTTCATTCGGTGGTGTTTGGCGGCTTCTCGCCCGAAGCGCTGCGCAGCCGGATTCTGGATTCGGATTGTCAGGTGGTCATTACCGCAGATCAATCGATGCGCGGCGGCAAGAAAGTGCCGCTTAAAACCCATGCGGATGAAGCGCTAGAAGGCTGTCCGCATGTGCATACCTGCGTGGTGGTCAAACGCGGCGGCGACCCAATTGAGTGGCATGATGAACGCGATGTCTGGTATGGCGAAGCCGTGGCGGCTGCGAGTACCGATTGTCCGGCCGAAGAAATGGACGCAGAAGACCCATTGTTCATCCTTTACACTTCGGGCTCAACTGGTACGCCCAAAGGCGTGCTGCACACCACGGGCGGCTATCTGGTGCAGGCTGCCATGACTCACAAACTGGTGTTTGACTACAAGGACGGCGAAGTCTACTGGTGCACCGCCGACGTCGGCTGGATTACCGGACACACTTATATCCTCTACGGCCCGCTCACCAATGGCGCAACCACACTGATGTTTGAAGGCATCCCGACCTACCCGGACGCTTCGCGCTTCTGGCAGGTGATCGACAAGCATAATGTCTCCATTTTCTACACCGCGCCCACCGCGATTCGCGCGCTGATGTCCGCTGGCGACGAGCCGGTCGAAAAGACCTCGCGCAAATCGCTGCGCCTGCTCGGCACCGTGGGCGAACCGATCAACCCGGAAGCCTGGGAATGGTATTACAAGGTGGTGGGCGATAGCCGTTGCCCGATTGTGGACACCTGGTGGCAGACCGAAACCGGCGCACATATGCTGACTCCCCTGCCCGGTGTGCATGACCTCAAACCCGGCTCGGCAATGGCGCCATTCTTCGGCTGCCAGCCGGTGTTGCTGGATGATGAAGGCAAGGAAATCGAGGGCAATCCGGCGGCGGGCAACCTCGCCATGAAAGCGCCCTGGCCTTCCATGATGCGCACGGTATTTGGCGACCATGACCGTTTCTACCAGACCTATTTCTCCATGTTCAAGGGCTATTATTTCTCGGGTGATGGCGCGCGCCGCGACGAAGACGGCGATTACTGGATCACCGGGCGCGTGGATGATGTGCTCAACGTTTCCGGCCATCGCCTGGGTACGGCTGAAATCGAATCTGCGCTGGTGCTGCATCCCAAGGTGGCCGAAGCCGCCGTGGTTGGCTTCCCGCATGAAATTACCGGCCAGGGCATTTACGCCTATGTGACGCTGATGGCGGGCGAGACCGGCACGGATGAACTCAAAGCCGATCTGGTGGCGCTGGTGAGGAAGGAAATCGGCCCGATCGCCAAGATCAACTTCATCCAGTGGGCGCCAGGTCTGCCAAAGACCCGTTCGGGCAAAATCATGCGCCGCATTTTGCGCAAGATTGCGGTCAACGAAGTGGACGACCTCGGCGACACCTCGACGCTGGCCGACCCCTCTGTGGTTGAGGATTTGATTGCCAACCGTGAAAATACCTAATATCATAACACCATGATTCGACTTAACATTCAACTCAACGCACAGAGTAACACCAATCATCGACGCCGTTTTTTGTCGAGATCGGAGCGTTACTGTGGGAATAAGATATGAGTAAAAGATAGGTAAAAACAACGATATCTGATTAACGAATCAACGTTAATCATACTTAAAAAGCCACAGTTTACGCTGTGGCTTTTTTTATGTCTGAAAGCTTTGCTACCAGGAAAACCAGGAAAAACCAATGATGAAACACACGCCATTTAGATCCATTATGCCCATCGCCAAACGGCCTGATCTCATTTTTGAGCATGGCAGCGGCAGCTGGCTGTATGATGATAAGGAAAACAAATATCTGGACTTTATCCAGGGCTGGGCGGTCAATACGTTTGGACATTCGTCTAGACTCATTTCGGAAACACTCTGCCGACAGGCAGGCAAGCTGATCAACGCCAGCCCGGCTTTTTACAATCAACCGATGATTGATTGCGCCAACACACTCACACGTCATTCCGTATTTGATCAGGTATTTTTCACCAATAGCGGCGCAGAGGCCAATGAAGGCGCGATTAAACTGGCTAGAAAATGGGGCGCAAAACACAAAAACGGCGCATACAAAATCATCACCTTTGAAAACGGCTTTCATGGCAGGACGCTGACCACCATGGCGGCCAGCGGCAAGGCGGCGTTCAGCGATCTGTTTGAACCCAAAACACCGGGTTTTATCAAGGTTCCGTTTAATAACGCCAAAGCAGTGGAAGCTGCTATCGACAGCCAAACAGTCGCCATCATGCTGGAGCCAATTCAGGGCGAGGCGGGCGTTATTCCCGCCGCTGATGAGTTTATGTATGCCATCAAGGAACTGGCTAGCAAACACGCCCTGCTCCTCATTTTCGATGAGGTGCAAACTGGCGTCGGCAGGACAGGCGAGCTGTTCGCCTATCAATTTTATGCGATTGAACCCGACATCATGACCCTTGGCAAAGGGCTAGGCGGCGGGGTACCCATCGCTGCATTGCTGGCTAAATCAGAAGTCAGCGTGTTCGAATACGGCGACCAGGGCGGCACCTACAACGGCAATCCCTTGATGACCACTGTCGCCAATGCCGTTGTCAACGAAGTATCCAAACCTGTGTTTTTAAAACAAATCAATGAGAAAGGAAACTACCTTAAACAACAACTTGAACAACTATCCCGTGCTTTTTCACTCGGCGAAATCAGGGGTAAAGGCCTGTTACTGGCGCTCAACACCAAAAGCCGGAACGCTCCCAATATTGTTCAAACCTGTCTGGATAATGGCCTGTTGCTTAATGCGCCCAGGGAAAACTGTCTGCGCTTTATGCCCGCGCTGAATATTTCAAGGCAAGAAATCGATCAGATGCTGGATATTCTCAACAAGGTATTGAAACATGAGACCTGACTAAATCAACGCTGTGGGGTTGCACAAAACCCCATCTTCATCCGCATACACATAATCGCCATCCTGAAACAAAACACCAGCAAAGGACACCGGCGAGCCGCGTACGCCCAAACCTTTTTTATTACTTTTAAGCGGAAAAGCGCACAAGGCCTTGACGCCAAGGCTCAGTCTGCCGATTTCTTCTGTATCACGAACCGGCGCATTCAAGATAACGCCCGACCAACCGTTTTCGAGCGCTTTCCCGGCCAGCATATCGCCCATCAACGCATGACGCAGGGAGCCGCCGCCATCCACCACCAATACTTTCGGATTACCCTGCTCATCATGACCATCCTCAAAGATTGCTTCTCTGACTCTGGAGTTATCCTCGAAACAGGAAACGGTATGAATTTTGCCATGAAAACTGATGCGGCCGCCGTAATCCTTAAAAATTGGCGCGCAGATTTGCAGCGTTCCGTTATCCGAATGGGCGTCGCATAAATCGGCTGTTTTGAATTTGACGCTATTTTGTGTA
>JANTHA010000050.1 GCA_024762625.1 Thiotrichaceae bacterium | reverse complement strand
TACAGGCAATGAATTATTTTTAAACCGATCTGAACTAACCAACAACACAAGTACTCAAGGTGGTGGAGGTATTTCGATAAGCGCTATATTTGGGTCTAATGTTACTATAAGCCAATCAACGATTTCTGGAAATAAATCCTTGGGTTTTGATGGCGGAGGTATTTCAATATATAGTTATTTTGGAGTTAATTTAACATTAAATGATTCAACTATTTCTAATAATTCTACAGACCTAGGAAGGGGAGGAGGAATATTCATTGAATCATATTTTAGTGCTAATCTTGAAGTAAATCAGTCAACTATCTCGGGCAACACGGCTAAAGACTCATTCATAGGTTCGCCGGGGGGAGGGGGAATTGCTGTTTTTGGTTATTATTCAAGTACAATAACTTTAAACCAATCTACAGTTTTTAATAATTCAGTTATTGGAACAAATAGTAAAGCAGGGGGTATATATGTCTCAGGTGGAAGTTTTCGAGAGACACGTAAAGTAACACTTACCAATACGATATTATCTGGCAATTCAGGTGGGGGAGGGAATATTGAAGTAACGACTTCAGACAAAGCTGGTAATGGAATATTTGCAAGCAATAGTTTGTTTGGTGATTCTGCATCTGAATTGAAGGGTAATTCATCAAATATATTTACTGATTCACCTGGTCTGGGTTTATTGAAAAACAACGGGGGCGCAACAGAAACTCATTTGCCCAATGCTAACAGTCCTGCACTTGATAAAGGCAATAATACTCTGGCGCCTGATGTTTATGATCAGCGCGGAGTCGGGTTTCCCCGTATTCAAAATGGGCGGGTTGATATTGGTTCAGTAGAAAGACAATCAATAAACCCGGAAGGCGCTCGTTTAACATTAAGAAAAGAGCTGGTCAATGACAACGGGGGGGACGCGAGCCTGGAAGATTTTGTCTTGTCCGCTTCAGGTCCTACGCCTGTTAGTGGAACCAATGGCAGTGCAGCTGTAACGGATATCATTGTTCAACCAGGCGACTATACCTTATCTGAAACATCCTTGCCGGGCTATTCCCAAACCAGTCTGGCTTGTAGTGGAGGCGCGGACAGTGATCCAAGTGATGGATTAACACTTTTAAATAATGAAAACGTGACATGCACCTTTAAAAATGATGATCAGCCAGCCAGCTTGACTCTCGTTAAACATGTAGTTAATGATGATGGAGGTTCTGCAAGTCCCGAAGAATTTTTCTTAGAGGTAACAGATAACCTAACTACTATTTCAGGAATCAGTGGTTCCCCTGAAGTGTCAGAGATTGCACTTAATTCAGGTACCTATTTTCTGTCTGAGTTATTAATTCCTGGATATGCACAAACAAATTTAAGTTGTACGGGCGCTTCTGACATCAATCTAGAAGATGGTTTAAAATTAAAAAATGGTGAAAATGTTTTATGCACGTTTACCAACAGTGACTTGCCAGCGTCGTTAACTTTATCTATCCACCTTATTAATGATGATGGTGGTAAAGCGAATGTCAATGATTGGATATTAAAAGCCTCTGGCCCAATCACCATCACGGGTAAGAACAATGATGTCTCCGTTACAAATGTACAGGTTCCGGCCGGCGTTTATACTCTTGAAGCTATTGATGGGCCAAAAAATTATGAAATAAGTGCATGGCATTGTTCGCCAACTGATAATAATGGAAATCAAGTAACGTTGGATGTAGGCGGAATAGCAGATTGTACAGTAACTATTGATGATCAACCTGTACAGGAAATACCGACTTTGAGTATATCTGGGTTACTCGCTCTGATAGCCAGTTTTACAGGCATATTGGGCTGGAGACGGCGAAAAAATGTTTAATAATACAGAGTTGTATAAAATCATCTCTGCCAATCGATTTCACAGTTTTTAATCGGCAATGGTTCAGGCGAAGCTAATGCTTCGCCTGTTTAATTTTGTAATTAACCAAACGCTTTCATCGCAGCGCCTACTGCCTTACCTGAGTCAATTTTCGCGCCCATGTCTGTCAGCACAGCATCCAGTGCGCCCAGGCACATCAATACATTGGTTTCGTTGCTGGCGTGTCCCATCAGGCCGATGCGCCAGATTTTACCCGCCATGGGTCCCAGGCCGCCGCCGATTTCAAGGTTGTATTTATTCAGCAGGGCGCTGCGCACGGCGGCTTCATCAATGCCTTCAGGCAAGGTAACAGCGTTCAGTTGTGGCAGGCGGTAGGCTTCATCGACAAAGAATCCCAGCCCCATGGCTTCAATTCCTGCCTTGAATGCCTGGTGATTTCTGTCGTGGCGCGCCCAGGCGTTTTCAATGCCTTCTTCGTGCAGGATGACCAGCGATTCGTGAAAAGCGTATAATGCGTTGATTGGCGCTGTGTGGTGATAGGCGCGTTGTGCGCCAGCGCCCCAGTAGGCCATGACTAGATTCAAATCCATAAACCAGCTTTGAACCGCGGTTTTCCGGTTTTTAATGCGTTCTATCGCAGCTTCGCTAAAACTGACCGGTGAAATGCCGGGCGTACAGGATAAACATTTCTGTGTGCCAGAGTAAATCGCATCAATCGACCATTCATCGACTTTAAGCGGCGATCCGCCAAGCGAAGTAACGGCGTCAACAATCGCCAGACAATCGTGATCATGAGCCAGTTTGACCAATGTTTCGGCATCGGAAATGGCGCCCGTGGATGTTTCCGCATGCACAAAAGCGACGGTGCTGGCTTCCGGGTGTGCTTTGAGCGCATCTTCAAGTTTAGCGGGATCGACAGGCGAGCCCCATTCATCCTGAATCATGATGGGCGTCGCGCCGCAACGCTCGACGTTTTCTTTCATGCGTCCACCAAACACGCCGTTCTGGCACACAATAACGGTATCGCCTGGCTCGACCAGATTAACAAAGCAGGTTTCCATGCCCGCAGAACCAGGAGCTGAAACCGGCATGGTCAGTTCGTTTTTGGTGAGGAAAGCATCCTGTAACATGGATTTGGTTTGATCCATCATGGAGACAAATACGGGGTCGAGATGGCCGATGGTGGGACGCGACATGGCTTCCAGAATGCGTGGGTTGACATCGGAAGGACCGGGTCCCATTAGTGTGCGTTGCGGAGGATGAAAAGAACTGACTGTCATGAGATATTTCCCTTAAAGAGTTTAAATTAAATATGATCAATCATACATTTTTTATCTGCGACTGACAGTAATTCTTAAAAACTTAACGGGTTTAGTAAGCTTGCCATATCACGTTTTTACAAGATGGACAACTCAATCATGTTGGTTTTAATTTGCCGACAGTTTGCCACTAGTTTGCAAATGTCTCTAAACGAATAGCCCACTGTCCAGTTTGAACTGAGTCCGCCAATTTGCCAGGTTAAACCTCTGTTCTATATCTCGGCATTATGATAGACGTTTTGCACATCATCATTGTCATTGAGCAAGAAAAGCAGCTGTTCAAATTTTTCAGCATCATCGCCGCCAATAGGCGCCGTGTTTTGCGCCAGATATTGAATTTCGTCCACCTCGAATTCAAGCCCGTCGAAGGCGTCCAGCAGCGCCTGCCTTGCTTTACCATATTCGGTATTGGGCGTAAACACCGAGATCTGCCCGTCTTCATTTTCAATATCAGACACATCGACATCGGCTTCCATCAGCGCATCCAGCGCGGTTTCTTCATCATTTTCATTATCGCTTTTGAATACAAAAATAGCACAATGATCAAACAGGTGTTTTACCGTGCCAGGCGTACCCAGTTTGCATTTTGTTTTGGTAAAACACTGACGCACATCGCCAAAGGTTCGGTTGGGATTGTCTGTTAAGCATTCCACCAGCACCATGCAGCCTCCGGGACCAAAACCTTCATACAGCGCCGGGGAGAAGTCTTCGCCACCTCCGCCTTTTGCCTTGTCAATCGCCTTGTCGATGACATGGGCGGGAACCTGATCCTTCCTGGCGCGATCAATCAGACTGCGCAGCGCCAGGTTTCCATCCGGGTCAACGCCGCCGGCCTTGGCGCATACATAAATCTCACGACCGTATTTACTGTAGACCTTGGCCTTCATGTCTGACGTTTTGGCCATGGATTCCTTGCGATTCTGGTAGGCTCTGCCCATGTTGATTATCTCGCTATAAAAAAGGGGGGATGGTAATGCACTGCAAGGCGATGTTCAATGCCGCGACCAGGAAAATCGCTCATTTGAACAGACAGGCGCGGCGCTAGCGGATTTAGTATTTATTGATGTATGTACTCAGCATGTTCTCTAAGAGCTCAGAATGCTCACGTTTTGCGTTAGTTAAAGGCTTGAAGTTGTACGCAATACCGCATCAATACGATTCTTGATATTTATCAATACAGTCTCAATATAGGTATGTATATGAAATTGTTAAGGAGAAAAACATGTTTGCACCTATCAGCATACCCTATGGAAGCGTTATGTTATTTAATGTTGTTGATTTAAAAGAGGGCGTAAAAATTGAAGATGTTGAGTTATTACTGGGCGAGATGTGTAATGTAGTCAAAAATAACTATGGCGATGACAATGGCGGTTTTATAGCTGGCCAGGTTTTTAAATATGCCGGATTTATCTCGGAAGAAGGCAGCGTCGGTCATCCGCCTGAAGAAAAAAGCGCCGCCGCCAAAATCAAGCAAGGCGAGTTGGCTATTGTTACTTACTGGAAGTCCTTTGAGCAGCATGAGAAATCGCATGCGGATAAATTGTTTAAGGAAAAATTCTCCCAACTGCTTGATTTTTGCGATGACACTTATGAAATAGGATATGAAATGCTCTGGCAAGGCGTTCCGGAATGAGCATGATATGAGTTACGACATACTAAACCGCGTCTACTTTGCCAAATTTGTTGGCAATATCAGTTTAAACCGCAGATACACACAGTTACGGCCTGGCTTGTTCTGAAAATAAGTAAAATCCGGGCTACACTAGCATTTTGCCAATGGGTATTCTAAGATGACGCGATTAAACAGCGGATTTCTATGAAACCAATCATCAACAACTTACTTATCATACTTACAAGGAGACACGGATGAATATACTGGCATTTGGCCCAAACGGAAGCGGCAAGGGAACCCAGGGCGCCATTGTTAAGGATAAATTTGGACTGGATCATATCGAGTCAGGCGCGATTTTCCGCGAGCACATCAAAGGCGGCACCGAGCTTGGCAAGAAAGCCAAAGCTTACATTGACAGCGGCGACCTGGTGCCTGACGAAATCACCATTCCGATGGTGTTGGAGACGCTTGCCAAATCAAAAGAAAAAGGCTGGTTGCTGGACGGTTTTCCTCGCTCTCTGGCGCAGGCCGAGGCGCTGGATAAAGCACTGAAGGAATCCGGTATGGCGCTGGATTATGTGATCGAAATTGATCTGGATCGCGATATCGCCAAAGAACGCATCATGGGTCGTAGGCTCTGCGCCAATGACAACAACCACCCGAACCATATCGCCTTCGAAGCGATCAAGCCCGTTGAAAAGGATGGTAAACTGGTGTGTCGCGTGTGCGGCGGCGAGCTTTCTGCGCGCGCCGATGATCAGGATGAAGACGCCATCAACAAGCGTCATGACATCTATTATGATGACAAAACCGGCACCATGGCGGCGGTCAATTATTTCAAGAACAAGGGCGACGCAAAAGTGATTACGGTTGATGGCTCCAAGGGGATCAAAGATATTTCCGAAGAGATCATGAGCCAGTTGAGTTAAACAGTACAACCTGACCACTTGATGTCAAGTGGTCAGGTTAGCGCTTAGATAAAAAACTTTCCCGCCGTACCAACAATCACTGTAATTAGCCCGATTGACAGATTTAAGCCTACCAGCATTCTGATTTGCCCCAGCGCTTTTCCACCTTCCTTCCAGTTCTCTGTTGCAACTGCTTTTTTAAGACGGCCATAGGGCGCAAAGAATACATGCATGAAAATAAGCATCATGATCACGCCCAGGCCCAACATCACATGCACAAAAATCGGAGGTTTAGGAAATTGCATCATCATCCACAAACCGGACGCAAGCACCAGCACAATGCTTAACCAGACCCAGGGGAAAAAGCGCTGAAAAGTAGCGCGCCACAAACGCAAACGGGTCGGCGGCTCAAGCACGCTGACAGCCGCCGGGCGTAAAGCCTGATGAGCAAAAAACATGCCGCCCACCCAGACGACAATGGATAATACATGAAGCGCAAGCGCGATAGACATGAGCATGATGATTCCCTTAAATAACCTTAAATAGATATTGATTGCTTAGTCATTATTGTTGCAAATTCACTTCAGGCGCACAAATTCCCATGAACGGTATCGGTTACTTGAGAACCGCTATGCAATTTGCTTCATTCCAGGTTTTGAGAATACAGTCGCCACAGTTTATTTCAATAAATTGGATATTTGTCTCTTAAATCGGCTTGATCGTGACATCAATATAGAAATTGCC
This sequence comes from Thiotrichaceae bacterium, assembly GCA_024762625.1. Lineage (GTDB taxonomy): Bacteria > Pseudomonadota > Gammaproteobacteria > Thiotrichales > Thiotrichaceae > Cocleimonas. The sequence goes on along the minus strand of JANTHA010000050.1, from coordinate 4,582 downwards.
CAAGAATTTTTGTTCGAATCGATATTGCGTTAGACAGGATAAAAAGTAGCAAAATTGGGATGCGTATGTTTTCATAGTATTATGAATAAGCAACAAAAAAGTCGTTATGCACGGCAAATTCGCTTAAGTCAGATTGGCGAGTCTGGGCAGCAGAAAATACTGGACTCCAGCGTCTTGATTATCGGCATGGGTGGTCTGGGCTCCCCCGCAGCGCTCTATCTGGCGGCGGCGGGTGTAGGGCGCATCATCATCAGCGACTACGATCAGGTTGAAGACTCCAATTTGCAACGCCAGATTATTCATCGCACCCAGGATATCGGAGAATTAAAGGCGTATTCGGCGAAACGCACGCTGGCGGAGATTAACCCGGATTGCGATGTTGAAGCGATTGATCGACAACTGGATGAGGAGGAGCTTGAAGCGCTGGCGGAGCAGGTCGATGTGGTGCTGGATTGCACCGATAATTTTCCTACCCGGTTTATGATAAACCGCGTCTGCATCAAAACTGCAACGCCTTTGGTCTCAGGCGCTGCGATTCGAATGGAAGGTCAGATTGCAAGTTATCTTCCGGGGCCGGATGCGCCATGCTATCAGTGTCTCTATAAGGAAGTGTTCGAAAATACCGAAACTTGCGCCATGGAAGGCGTGTTATCGCCAGTTGTGGGCGTGATTGGAACCATGCAGGCCTTACAGGCGCTGCTTGTTTTGACTGGCAATGCCGAGGAATTAAAAGGAAAACTAATGTTGTTTGACGCTCTAAGCATGAGCTGGCAAACGATTCGCGTACCGAAGAACCCGGATTGCGCTGTTTGCGCCAAGACTTGATGAGTCAGTCAAGACTCTCTCTGACCCGCTTCTGGTTTAAAAGCAAGGCGACGATAATCATGATCACCGGCCCTATGAAAATACTCGCAGAAGAAAGCGTCGATATATCTTGCACAGCGCGGGCCATTTCGGGTTTCATGCTGGCAAAGGCGTTTTCCATCATGGAGCGGGTATAGAAAAAAGCGAACACGCTAAAGACAATCATCAGCACCGTATAATAATTGAAATGGCGACGTCCGATGTCCTGGTATTTGATCAGTTTGACGCCAATAAAAATCGCCCACAGACTGGTTAGAATGCTTAAAAAATTGGAACCCAGTATATAGTTTTTGCTGAAACCCATCTGCATCTGGGTTTCCATAAGCTGCGGCTTTAATTGCAACATTGCGATGCCGGCGATTGCGCCTAACAGCCCCAGTACAGCGAGAACCAGCGAGATAATGCCAATGACCTTGGGAATGGCGCTGCGGCTGCGTTGCTGAGTATCAACATTGGCATCGGGCGGCGCGTAGGGATTGCTCATATCATGTACTCCAGTTTGTCTTTTTTGCTTGCTGAATTCTGCGTTTATAGTTGTTTTTGTACGCGCAGTTTGGTCGCGATGAAGTCCTTGTGAGAGACATAAATCAGATCCGCGATACGACGGATGATGTGTTCTTCATATTTATCCAGCACATGGTCGGCGAAAGCCATGCGCCAAAGGTTTTCGACCAGCTCTATTTTTTGTTGTTCGCTGAAATTGTCATTGATCAGCCGTGTAAATTCAAAATTATCAGTGGAAGCTTCATATTCCTTAGTGGCGAGCTCAATCAGTTCATCTGCATCGGATGGGTTCAGGCCGAACGAATGTTTGACCAGGTCGACCAGCATTGCTTTTTCTTCTGGCTGCTGTTGGTAGTCCGCTTCGGCAACTTCCAGCATCAATGCAGCCGTTGCCAATCTGGCGGCGTGTTCGGGGTCGTGTTGCTTGTCCTCGGAGGTAGAGGATAAGCGCCGTTTAAAAAATGTCTTGATTAAACTACTCATGGATTCATTTTATCTGAATTGCAGTTGTTTGAGGATGTTTATTCAAGATTTATTCGCTATGTTGCTTGTTGCTATGATGTTAATGTTAAACAAGCGCTTCGGCCATAATCTTCGCCAGACTGACCTGGTTAGTTGCATGAGGGATGCTGTCGCAACTCCAGATATTACTGACGCCCGCCTCGCGTAATTCGCGAATCGAATTGCCCAGAAACAGCGCGTGGGTTACCAGTACGCTGATGGAGGAGGGATTAAATTTGCTGACGCCTTCGGCGGCCTTGATTAGCGTTTTTCCGGTGCTGGCGACATCGTCGACCAGTACGATGTTGCGGTTTTTATAATCCGCTTCGGGAACGCTGACTTGCACATCGGCGTCGCCAAAGCGTTTTTTGTGCGCCACAGCAAAGTCCCAGTGGTCATGTTTTGCTATATCGGAAACCCATTGTTCGGACTCGGCGTCAGGACCCAGCAGAAACGGCTTATCGACGTGTTCGCGTAAAAAGTTGCTCATTGGTTTGGTGGCGGCCAGGTTAATTGCAGCATCATCATTGATGGGGATGGCTTCCGACAGTTTGCTGATGCGATGCAGATGCGCATCCACTGTAATCACCCGTTCAAAATAGGCCGCCAGCAGTTTGCCGATGACTTTCTGGCTGACGACTTCACCGGGATGGAATGCAATATCCTGACGCATATAGGCGAGATAGGGAACCACCAGGGTGAGTTTTTTTGCGCCGAGGTCTTTGGCGCCCTGGGCGGCCAGAATTAACTCGACCAGTTTTGCATTGGGATTATTCAGGCTACGACATAGCACAACATTTTCAGGAAGCTCCGCAGGTAATGTCAGCTTGCTTTCGCCATCTGGAAAATGATGAATGTCGACTTCGGCGTAATCCATGCCAGCCTGTTGCGCCAACGCCTGTCCCTGTTGGCTGTATTCGGTAAAACCAAGAACCAGTCCCTTGTTTGTGTGAGTCATTATTTTTTCCTTACTCTGTTTGTTTTATATGCTAAGCGTATAGGCGTTGTTTTTGTTTGCGGCTGCGATTGCAAAATCAAAATCAGACGGGAATTCCGCATAGATGGTATAGAGCGCCTCACCCTGATTAACCTTATCGCCCACTTTTTTATGTAGATAAACGCCCGCCTGCTTGTCCATCGGCGCGCCGGCAAGACGCGCGATTTGGGCGATCTGGAAATTATCAATTGCCTCGACAACAGCGCTTTTTTCCTGTCCTGACTGCGTAAATTCAGCGCAAATATCCCGTTGCAGTTTGCCTGGTTCAAAATTGGCGTCATGTTCGCCCTGCGCCTGAATGATTTGTTTCATTTTGTTGAGTGCGCGCCCCGAATCCAGCAAGTCGCGCGCCAGATGATAGCCTTGTCCGCCGCGCACATCCGGATCAAACTCCAGAATTCGACCAGCGAGTTGTAGCGCTTTTTCACGCAGATCAAGCGGCGCATCAGGACTGTTTTGTAATACTTTCATTACATCGCGCGCCTCCAGCGCCGGGCCGATGCCGCGTCCAATCGGTTGCCTGCCATCGGTAATCACCACTTCCAGGTGCAATCCGATACGATCGCCGACATATTCGAATAATTTACGCAGTTTGACGGCTTCAGACTGGCTGCGCACCTTTGCAGTATCGCCAATCGGTATGTCAATGAGCAAATGGGTAGAGCCCGCTGCTACCTTTTTGGATAATATGGAAGCAATCATCTGACCGGGAGAATCCATTGACAACGGGCGCTCGACCGCAATCAGTATATCGTCTACGGGTGAAAGCCGCGCATTGCCGCCCCAGGCGATGAAAGCGTGTTCCTTCTTTAATACTTCGCGCAGCTTGTCCGGGTTCAGATCCACCTTGGCCAGCACTTCCATGGTGTCTGCGGTTCCAGCTGGCGAGGTAATAGCGCGGCTTGATGTTTTTGGCATGAACATGCCATGTGCGGCGATAATCGGCACCAGCAGCATGGTGGTGCGGTTGCCCGGAATACCGCCGATACAGTGTTTATCAACCACCAGCGATTCGCCCCAGTTCAGGGTTTCGCCGGTCGCCACCATCGCTTGAGTGAGGCTATACATTTCTTCGCGCTCCATTCCGGATTCGGCGCAGCCCACCAGAAAGGCGGCGATTTCAATTTTGGAATAGCGGTTTTCGACAATGTCCTTGCAGATGGCGAGGTAGGCTGCGTCATCCAGCCGGTGACCTGCAATTTTTTTATGAACATGGCGCAATGAAGCAGGCGGACTGGCGTGATTAATGGTAACGTCTGTGCCTTCCGGCATATCCATTTGTTGAAAAATCTGCTCGCTCAGACCCAATTCCTGGGGTTCCAGCAAGTCGCAATCATCGACAATATTGAGCACCGCGATCAATGGCGGCTTGTCTGCGCCATCGCGAATTTCAACCTTGTTAAGCGCCTGAAATCCTTCGCTTCGATACAGGTCGCATTCGCGGTGTAGAAACACCACATTTTCCTTGTAGGTGTCAATTGCGACGCGACGTAGTTTTAACTTCTTCTTTTCTATATTTTCATTTGTAATTTCATTGGCGTTTTTAATGATTGGCGGGTTTGATTTTACAATATCCGGCATGAGTGAGTCCTTACTGGTTTTTTATTTTAGGCGTTTTTGAATAAATCCGATCTCGGGACGCGCCCATTCATGAATTTTTCAAAAACTCTTTTTACTATTGGTTGAAATCAACCATCTCAATTTGCGCTTTATGGT
>JANTHA010000049.1 GCA_024762625.1 Thiotrichaceae bacterium | reverse complement strand
GTATAGCTAATAACATGCAGATTCATTACACCGAATCTGCACATTTTTTAAAAAGCGGGCTTTATGCCCGCTTTTTTATTCTTGATTATTGATGGACAAGACATTATATAATCTATTGCGCCTATATTAATTAGTCACCCTATATAATTAGCCACCCTATTAATTCGTTACCATCCAGAACGTATGTCAATTGAGAACGTCTTATGCACGTAAACATACGCACCTGATTCATTCTCAAAATGACCTGTTTCTGGACGCTAACTCATCAGGTTTTTATCATCAGCCATTCACGGCTCAGGAGACCCATGCCTTATCTGATTCAAAAAATCATTGGTTTTATTCTGCTTTCCGCCACGGTCGGACTGATTTGTTTCCAGGTTCTATTTCATATCTAATTTGTGCGAATATCAGATCAAGGAAAAATCACGTCATGTCCAAAGCAAAACGGTATACGCCAGAAAACCAGGTTCTCAATACGATTAAAACCGGCGTTAAAGGGATTCTATTGTTTATCATGCCTTTGCCTGTTCTTATTGCCTCGATTATTTCATTATTAAAAGGCAATCTGGTCAATACGGTGCTAAGCGGCGCTTTGTTTACCGCCTTCATGATTGCCGCAATGATCGCCCGGCATGGATTTAAACTGGAAAGCCGCTTCCGCCAAAAACGCTTCGCAAAAGCGCCCGGCGCGCCATTTAAATCCATTGCGGGCATTCTCCTTGCCATCGCCACAGCGCTAACCGCATTTCTACTGGTTGATTACAGTCTGCTCAGTAGCTTACTGATCGGCGCCGTCACACTGATTGGTTTTTATCTTGCCTATGGCGTCGACCCCATACGCGACAAAAATAGTGATGTATCGCTGGGATCCAATGCGGATGAAGTATTCGCCGCGCTTGAAGCTGCGGAAGAAAAGATTGAGGCAATCAAGAACGCCAGAAAAGACATACGCAACCTCGAATTCAAACAGCATTTAACCCGCATTATCAATACAGCGCGCGAGATACTGGACACTATCGAAGAAGACCCTGGCGATCTGCAACGCGCCCGCAAATTCCTCAAAGTGTATCTGGATGGAACCCGGCGAGTGACCGAAAGTTATGTCAGAACCCATAAAAACGACGCCACCACGGCTGAACTGGATAAAAGCTTCCAGCGCGTACTGGAATCCATCGAAAAAACCTTCAAACTGCAACAACAGAAACTGAAGCAGAACGACCAGTTTGACCTGGATGTGCAAATTGAAGTCTTGCAAACCCAGCTCAAGCAGGAAGGCATGTTTTAAACCGCTTTCAGGTTTAACCTAAAATCCTCAGCTGGACGAGGTAAAGTGTGCGGACATGGTGGCGTAGGGCTAGGCGTAACTGCGCGGAATGGTCATTCCCTTTCAAGCAGTTACAACAACGCCATACGCCATCATGACCGTGCAATTTGCCTTGTAGCGCCTTCACCTATTGAGTGAAGCTTGAAAAAAAACAGTTTTCTATATTTATCAGAATTTTATCCCTTCCAGGAAGAGGCCAACTGAGGAATTTAGGTTTAACAACAGTTGTCATTTAGACTACAATGTTTTACACGACTAGTTACAAAAGAAACAAACACTTAGCCAAAGGATATCCCAATGACAGAAACAGCAAGCGCCACTGAAACAGCCATCCTTCCCGGCACCGAAGCCAAGGAATACGACGCCTTTTCCAGGGAAATCATCGCCTATAACGAAGCCCAGGATGATGATAAAAAGACGCTGCAGCAGCTGGTCAATGAAATCAAGGTGGAAGACCGCAGCACGATTTTATTTTTCGGCAGCAAGGCGCAGGAAGAAATGAGCACGATTTCTGAAAACATGCTGGAAGGCGTGCGCAACAAGGATCTCGGCGCAGCGGGCGCTTCACTGAATGACATGATCGCCACCATCCGCGGCTTTGATGTGGATGAACTTAACCCCAATAAAAAACTCGGATTTTTCGCCCGTCTGTTTGGCAAAGCCAAACCGGTTTCTGTTTTCTTGAGCAAGTACGGTGAAGTGCGCAAGCAGATCAACCAGATCACCGACCGCATGGAAGAACACAAAACCCAGTTGCTCACTGATATTATTTCACTGGATAAACTGTACGACGCCAACCTCGACTATTTCCATAAACTGGAGCTGTACATCGCCGCCGGCGATGAAAAACTACGTCAACTGGATGAACAGGACATCCCTGCGCTGGTCAAAAAAGCCGAGCAGGACAAGGACAATATGGTGCTGGCCCAGGAAGTGCGCGATCTACGCAGCGCCCGCGATGATCTGGAGCGCCGACTGCATGATCTGCGCCTGACCCGACAGGTCGCAATGCAAAGCCTGCCAAGCATCCGTCTGGTTCAGGAAAACGATAAGACATTGATTAACAAGATCAACTCAACCCTGATCAACACCGTGCCCCTGTGGAAAAACCAGCTGGCGCAGGCTGTCACCATATTCCGCATGGGCGACGCCGCCGAAACCGTCAAGAAAGCCACTGACCTGACCAATGAACTGCTTGAAGACAACGCAGCCAACCTGCGCACCGCCAACGCCGAAGTGCGCAAACAAATGGAGCGCGGCGTATTCGACATCGAGTCAGTGCGCAAGGCTAATACCGATCTCATCGAAACCATCAACGACAGCCTGAAAATCGCCGAGGAAGGCAAACAGAAACGCGCCGAAGCCGCCAAAGAACTGGAACACATGGAAAACGAACTGCGCCAGGCGCTGATTGCGGCGAAATCTCGCGCCGAACATCCGGTTGAAGCGATCGCCGAGGAAACCCAGGCTGAGGTAAAATCATAGACGCTGTTACCTGATTGACTCCAATATCACACAAAAACGCATCACGAGGACAAACAAATGGGACTATGGGATAAAATTTTCGGTGAATTTGTCGATATCATCGACTGGATCGACGACAGCAATGACACCATGGTGTATCGCTTCAACCGTTACGGCAACGAGATTAAATTCGGCGCCAAGCTGACGGTGCGCGAATCCCAGGTGGCGGTGTTTGTCAACGAAGGCGAAGTCGCGGACGTGCTCGGCCCCGGCATCTATGAGCTGGAAACCCGCAATCTGCCAATTCTATCGACGCTGCAAGGCTGGGAGCATGGCTTTGAAAGCCCGTTCAAGGCGGAAGTCTACTTCTTCAATATGCGTCAGTTCACCGATCTCAAGTGGGGCACCAAAAACCCCATTATGATGCGCGATGAGGAGTTCGGCGCGGTTCGTCTGCGCACCTTCGGCACCTATTCGATGCGCATCAAGGATCCGGAAAAATTCATCCGTGAAATTGTCGGCACCGACGGTCATTTTACTGTCGATGAAATCAGCGACCAGTTGCGCAATATCATCGTCACCCGTTACACCGACATACTCGGCGAGTCCGAAATTCCCGTCCTGGATCTTGCGGGCAATCAGGATCAGCTTGGCGAGTTGATCACGCAGCGCATTGCGCCCGAGTTTGAGAACTACGGACTGGAGCTGACCCAGGTGCTGGTCGAAAACATTTCGTTGCCGCCCGCAGTTGAAGAGGCGCTCGACAAACGCACCAGCATGGGCATGATCGGCAACCTCGACAAATATCTGAAATACGGTGCAGGCGAGTCCATGGCCTCCGGCAATAACAGTAGCGCAGGCAGCGCTGTCGAAATGGGCATGGGTTTCGCCATGGCTAACCAGATGGCGAATAATATGGCAAAGGACATCGATTCTGGCCAGGCGCGCTCATCCGCAACGCCACCGCCTCTACCTGGCGATAACTGGCATATTGCCATTGACGATCAAATCACAGGTCCCTATAAGCTCCAGGAGCTGAACAATCTGATCAACGATAAAAAGCTCACTGAAAAATCGCTCGCCTGGAAACAAGGCATGCAAGACTGGCAAGCCGCAGGAGAGATCAAGACGCTCAAAAAATTATTGGACAAATCCCAAAAAACTGCTGAATCAACACCGCCTGAATTACCTAAATCCGGACAGTAATCACAGAACAACCGGAAAAATCCGTAGTGCCTAATACAAGCAAATACCAGAAATTTACGCCTGTCATCGACGCGCGCCAAACGAATCAGGACAAAATCGCCAATCATGTCATCACCCAGGCGCATTTCAAGTGTAAAAACTGTGGTTCGGATCTGGTCTACTCCCCCGAATCGCAGGATCTGGTTTGCACCTACTGCGGCAATCATTATCCGGTTCCAACCTCGCCCGAACCGATTCGCGAATACGATTTCAAAAGCGCCGTCAGCGAACTGGCCAGACTGCGCGCCAACTCACCCAAATCCAGCAGTATCCCAGTCATACAATGCCCTTCCTGCGGCGCACAGTTTACTTTCGCAGAAAATGAACACGCCGGACTTTGCCCCTACTGCGCGACCCCTGTCATCGCGGGAACCGCCGAAGCGCGCTATATTCTGCCGCGCTCCCTGCTGCCTTTCAAAATCAGCCAGAAACAGGCGATTGAAATCTACGACAAATGGATCAGCAGCCGCTGGTTTGCGCCTTCCTCACTGAAAAACCACGCCAAACGCGAAGAACGGCTCACAGGCATCTACCTTCCCTACTGGACATACGATAGCCAGACAGACAATAGCTATCGCGGACTGCGCGGCATCGTCTACTATGACCGGCAGGTTTACACCGCCTACGTCAACGGTCGCGCAGTGCAGCGGGTGCGCACCGTGCCGCGGGTTCGCTGGACGCCGGTTTCAGGCCGGATTAGCCTGCATTTCGATGATGTGCTGATCGGCGCAACCAAAACGCTGCCTCGCACCATTATCGACCGCCTCAAACCCTGGGATCTTGAAAACCTGGTTCCCTATTCCGAAGAATACATTAGCGGTTTTCGCAGCGAACTCTACCAGATCACCGTCGATCAGGGCTTTTTACAGGCCGAAAACATCATGGATGCGCGCATACGCGAGGCTATCCGCTATGATATAGGCGGCGACCGGCAACGCATTTCCGCCGTCAACACCCGGCATTCCAACACCACCTTCAAACATCTGCTGCTGCCCGTCTGGTCCGCAGCCTATAAATACCGCGGCAAGACCTACCGCTATGTCATCAACGGTCGCAATGGCGTGATCCAGGGCGAACGCCCCTACAGCTGGATAAAAATTACTCTGGCGGTGATCGTCGCCATCATTTTCGCGCTCGCCCTGCTCTATGTAATGGAAAGCGCCGGCATGTTACAAGGCGGCGAAGCGGATTTTGGCGGATCTATGGGGTCAGGCGGGTTTTATATTGATTTTTGATGCAATACCTAGCAGGCTATTGAAATTCTACTAAGACGGCGCGATACTGCGCTAAAATAGACCTCAAAATGCTCATTTACTCCAGTAAACTGCGCTTTTTCGGTCTATTTTGCCTTGTCTTGCACTCGCCTAAGCGAATTTCAACAACCTGCCAGGTCGAGAACATTTTGATTGAGTCAGGGTTTCCTTAAGGGCGCTTCTATTATAACAGGGCACCCTTAAGACGGCATCACATCCTGATAGCTTTTCTGGTATGACTCGGCGCTTTTTAATATAAATTTCTTAAATTCGATGGCGGCCGGAGAGAGTTTCTTTCCCTTGCGCGAAACGATATTCCAGTATCTTATCAAAGGAAAATGCTCCACATTGAGAACAACCAGTTTTTTGGCCTCAAGTTCAGTTTTGATTGTATGGAGCGCCACGATGCCAAGACCAAGACCGGCAACGACAGCATGTTTTATTGACTCATTGCTGCTCATTTCATACGAGCTAACAAATTTTAAGCCGTTTTCCTTAAAATGCCTTTTGATTGCCGCTTTGGTGCCAGAACCCTCTTCCCTGACTACAAAGGACTCCTTCGCAATATCGTTCATTTTAATCTGCCCAGAGTGATCCAGGGTCTGTTTTGCCAGTGGGTGATCAGGAGACGCAATCACCACAAGCGGGTTTTCCATGATTGGCGCCGAATCAAGATCAAGCTTTTTAGGAGGTTCGCCCATGATAACGAAATCAGGATCGTAGTTTTGTAATTGAGCGACTAATGCTTCGCGGTTGGTTATATCAAGCGCAATCGTGACGCCCTCAACCTGGCGACTGAACTCAGCCATCATCTGAGTAATGAAATGATTTGCCGTTGTAGCCGCAGAAATTTTTATTTTTTGATTAACATTTTGTAACGCTCTTAATGAATCATTCATGCGCTTGAATCGCTTTATAATTTCTTTTGAGTGTTCCAGCATGATCAGGCCAGTTTCCGTTAACACAATTTTTTTGCCCTGACGTTCAAAGATTGTCAAGCCAACCGCTTCCTCAAGGTTTTTCATTCGCATTGAAACGGCGGGTTGGGTCATATTCATCTGTTCGGCAGTCCGCGTATAGCTTTGTGTCTCTGCGACAACGTCAAGAATCAGTAATTGCTTCAGTGAAATATTCAATTCATTGGACCGGGGTTACTAACAAATAGTTATGTTTTGATTAAAATAAATCAGTTTTTCTTATTTTTCTACTTCATTATAATGCGCGCACTGAAATTAACAAACAAATCCCTAATGGGTACCTTCTATTAATTAGGATTTTCGTTCGAGTTCAAGGCGGATGGATTTCGAGAACCGCAGTGTATAAGTTATACATGAGGATCGCAGAAATTCATCCAACGCAGAAATCGGGCGAAAAGACAATTAATAGAGATACCCTAATGATAAATTTCAGATCTATTCATTTAATAAGGAGTTACACATGGATCAGTCAGGTCGTTACGCAGACTTAAGTCTTGATGAAGATACGCTAATCAAAGAAGGCAAACATATTCTGGTTGCTTACACCATGGAGCCGGCCGAAGGTCATGGTTATCTTGAAACCGCTGCTCACTTTGCTGCTGAATCTTCAACGGGTACCAATGTAGAAGTATCTACTACGGATGATTTCACCAAGGGCGTTGATGCGCTGGTATATGAAATCGACGAAGCCAAAGGCATCATGAAAATTGCCTACCCTATCGAATTATTTGACCGCAATGTCATTGATGGTCGCTCCATGCTGGTTTCATTCCTGACACTGGCCATTGGCAATAACCAGGGCATGGGCGATGTGAAGAACGCTCAGATGCAGGACTTTTATGTGCCTCGTAAAATGCTTCAACTTTATGACGGCCCTTCAAAGTCTATCCAGGATCTTTGGTCTCTATTGGGACGTGATCCACAAAATGGCGGATACATTGCAGGCACCATCATCAAGCCTAAATTAGGCCTGCGCCCCGAGCCTTTTGCCGAAGCTGCTTATCAGTTCTGGCTAGGCGGCGACTTTATCAAGAATGATGAGCCACAGGGCAACCAAGTATTTTGCCCACTGAAAAAAGTTCTGCCTCTGGTGCACGACGCCATGAAGCGAGCTCAAGATGAAACCGGCGAGCCAAAGCTATTCTCAATGAACATCACGGCTGACGATTATCATGAAATGCAAGCACGCGCAGACTTTGGTCTGGAGACTTTTGGCGAAGACGCGCCTCGTCTGGCATTCCTGGTTGACGGTTTTGTTGGTGGTCCAGGCATGGTGACAACCGCACGCCGCAACTATCCTGAACAGTACCTCCATTATCATCGCGCGGGTCATGGCATGATCACATCGCCTTCTGCAAAACGTGGTTATACTGCATTTATTCTGGCAAAACTGTCGCGTCTGATGGGCGCTTCCGGTATCCACGTAGGTACGATGGGTTACGGTAAAATGGAAGGTGGTAAAGATGACAGAAACATCGCTTACATGATTGAGCGCGATAGCGCTGACGGTCCGTTCTACCATCAGGAATGGTACGGCATGAAGCCAACCACGCCAATTATCTCTGGCGGCATGAACGCACTGCGTCTGCCTGGTTTCTTCGAAAACCTCGGACATGGCAACGTCATCAACACCTCTGGTGGTGGTTCATACGGCCACATCGACAGCCCTGCTGACGGCGCAATCTCATTGAAGCAAGCCTACCAATGCTATCTTGAAGGCGCTGATCCAATTGAGTTCGCTAAAGAACATAAGGAATTCGCCCGCGCATTCGAGTCATTCCCAGGCGATGCCGACCAATTGTTCCCAGGCTGGAGAGAAAAGCTCGGCGTACACAAGTAAACAATAGCGTTACTTAATTCATAAAGCCCCGTACTCAAAGAGTTACGGGGTTTTTTTATGATAATTTAAAATTTCTCGACTAATTATTTACCTTTTCTCTGATTTTAAGCGCTATTCATCTGCTTAAAATTTACCCAATCAAACAAACACGCTAAACTTGCTAAAGAATTGTATTGTTTTCAAATTTCAAACGTATTGACTTGATAACAATATAACCAGAGTCAAAACTACGCTAAGCTATTTTTGTTACTCACAATTCTTATGAAACTTATGAATAAGCTTGAAAATGAATCAATCGTCGTTTTATCCTTGATTTTCAGAATGTAATGTATAGTTAACATCGAATAATAACCATAAATGAAATATACAGAATATACATCATCAACGGACAACAGAACCTCAGGGTACAACTTCAACCCTGCTCATGTTGAAACGCGAAGTTTTATTTATAAACTGACGCTTTACCTAGTGTTGATTTTTATTTTTTTGATACCCTGGGGCGATGGCCTGTGGGATGGTCTTGCTCGTTTGTTTGGAATAGCCTCATTTGGCATGGCGGGATTAATTTTAATTCTTGAAGGAACCCATAGAAATTATTCCTATTTTCATTTGTTTGTTCTACTTTTCTGGGGGTGGGTATTATTGTCAGTCGCCTGGTCTCCAGATTTCTATGAAGGAAAAACGATGGCGAGTAGAGCCATCCAGGTCATGCTATTGCCTTTTCTTTTTACAATCGTAATTATCAATAAAAAAAGCATTCTACAAGCTTATCAAAGCTATGTTGCCGGAAATGTTGTTGGCTCTTCCATTATCATCTACAACTTTTTGAGTGGCATACAGTCGCCCTATTACAATCGCTACACAATTCAGAATTACGAAACGGATTTGATGTCGATTATACTGGCGCTGGCTATTCCAATGGCGGCCTATCTCGCATCACAACTAGAAAAAAAATGGCAAAGACTTTTTAATCTATTTGCAATGCCTTTGATAATATTCGCCATCTTTTTAACGGGGACCCGTACCGGCTCGATTGTAGCAATAATTGGCATTATGTACTGGTTATTCACACATAGAAAAGCAAGCCTCACGGTAAAACTAAGCATTTTGGGCGTCATTATTGTTTCTATTGTAACGGTCGCAAGTTTTGCCCCCAAAGCCTCTATTGATCGCGTCTTTTCAGCAAAAAAATCATTAAAATCAGGCAACCTGAATTCTAGAACATTAATCTGGAAATCATCTCTTGAGCAGTGGAAAAAACAACCTATAGTCGGCACAGGTCTAGGAGGACTAGGCTTTGTACTAAGCAAAAAGCATGTCAATTTCAACGCCGCACATAATACCTATATCCATTTATTAACCGAAAATGGTCTAATTGGCTTAACGCTCTATTTATTATTATTAATCAGTGTATTGTATTACATATTGCAAACACCATTAAATGATAAGGCATTCCTGCTTTCGCTATTCATGGTGCTTGTGGTTAGTCAATTGACCCTGCATACACAAATACAAAAAGAAACTTGGTTTGCCTTTACAATGCTTGTTATTCATGCGCTTTACAGTAGGAAAAGGATAAACAATTAATGCTGTACAAACATAGCATTATTTATATGCTTGCTAAAATAATACCTGGCATTATGGCGTTTGCAGGCCTGAGTGTTTACACCCATTTACTGACGCCTGATCAGTATGGTGTTTATACACTGATCTTTACAGGCACTATTTTCATTCATAATGGTTTGGTTAATTGGCTACCCGCTGGCACTTTACGCTTCTGGTCCAACAAAGAACATAGCGAAGCATCATTTATTAGTACACTAGCGATTAGTTATCTTAAACTGGCTGCCTTAAGTTCTGCTATCGCGCTTATTGGCATCCTGCTTTACTGGGGGAAACAGCCAGCTTTCTGGATCGTCAACGTTTACCTTTTTTTACTTGCTATATCCTTATTCACAATTACACAAAACCTTTTTTCCGCCAGAATCGAGCCTCTAAATTATGCTTACATAACTATCAGCTACTCTATTCTTGCCTTTGGTTTTGGCGCTTTATTAGCCTATCTGGGCTACGGCGCATCAGGCGTTATTACAGGCATTACCATTGGAACAGCCATTCCAGCATTAGTTGTTTTTAAAAAAATCTGGCTCCCTTTCAATAAAAAGGCTTACAGCAAAAATTTATTTAAAAACATGCTGGTCTATGGATTGCCTATCAGTAGCGCTTTTTTTCTTGAAGAAATAACAAAAACTGCAGACCGTTTCATGCTTGCCGGACTTCAAGACAAGGCGCAAGCAGGTCTTTATGCGGTTGGCTATGATTTATCGG
Source organism: Thiotrichaceae bacterium (assembly GCA_024762625.1). Taxonomy (GTDB): domain Bacteria; phylum Pseudomonadota; class Gammaproteobacteria; order Thiotrichales; family Thiotrichaceae; genus Cocleimonas. Next base: position 566 of record JANTHA010000049.1, on the reverse strand, counting down.
GAAATTCAATTTTTCTTGTTATGACGGCAATTAACCTTGCAGCCTACCCAGTTGTGATCAAACTACTTGAAACCGACGGAAAACAAGCCGCCATAGATTATTTTAAACATTATGCCATTCTTTTATTAGGGGTATCCATACCAGCTGTTGTCGGACTCAATCTGGTAGGCCCTGATCTGGTCTATCTGTTAATTGATAAAGATTACCAGGAATCCGTCATTTTTTTACTTCCCTGGATAACCATCGCCCTATTTTTAATGGGGCTGCAGGCCTTCTACTTTGATCTCGCCTTCCAGTTGGGTCATTACACCATGGGCATCGTAAAAATTGGTATTATCATTGCGTTTATTAATATTTTATTAAACTACTTTTTGATACCCATTATGGGATTAAAAGGCGCCGCAATCGCCACAATTAGCTCTTTTTTTATAGGAACCGTATTAAGCGCCATTCTGGGTAGAAAATATTTTCCATTACCCTTTCCGGTCAAAGAATTTACAAAAATTGTTGTTGCATCCATCGTAATGGGCTTCTGTTTATGGTGGTTGAAAGATTTACGTGGTTGG
>JANTHA010000048.1 GCA_024762625.1 Thiotrichaceae bacterium | reverse complement strand
CAAACTTGATCAGAGTCGCCGTAATTTTGATCGAATATTCCAGGGAGCTGTGTTTTCCTTCGCCGAAGTTGGCGACTGGATTTAAATCCAGAACTATATTGAGATGGGTTGTGCTGTTTTGCTGGAATTCACGCACCACCAGTTCTCCACGCTTGGCGCTGCTGGGCCAGTGAATATGACGCGGGCTATCGCCATGGCGGTATTCGCGAATACCGATGTATTCATCATGCCCGCCCGCTTTGGGATTGTTATCCGTTTGCAGGGCGCTGTGGCTGGGATCTTTTGCGATTTCGAATTGTTGTAGCGGCAACGGCGTTGGGTAGATCAGAATGGATGAATTGTTTTTCAGCTTGACTTGTTTACGCGCGCTAGTCAGCCCCAGAGGGAATCCGGTTTGCAAATTATAAGACTCTAGCTGGTAATGACCGCGGCAATCGCAAGAAAGCATCAGACGATGCTGTTTCGCTTCACTGATGACATTGATCAGCTTCATGGCTGTTTTGTGTCTGGAATAAAACGGAAAGTCGCCCTGTAGTTCAATCATGTAACGGTTAAACAGGCCTGTTTTGCGGGTATTAATCAGCAGTGGAATGACATCGCCTTCATAGGCTTTTTCCGGCAGAGAGAGTTCAACGTCAATACTGCGTAGATTAAAGCGAGGAAAAAACCAGGCGACCAGTAGTGTTGCGACAAGCAACGCATCCATCGCGTAAAGCAGAGCAACGCCCCGGTTCCAGGCGATCAGGAACAGTAAAATGGCGACCGCAATCAGGATACGTTTTAGCGTTAAATGCTGTTCGTACTTACTCAGGTCGAGGAGTGTTTTATTTGATGAGAGCGACTCGTCAGCTGTAAAGTCGCTGTCAATTAACTGCTCGTTGTAGGGTGCGTCGGCTTGTTTCATTGTTTATGGCGGATTATAAATCAATCAGCTCCATGCCAGTATCGGTGGTTTCCACATTCTTTTTTTGTGGACGAGAGCCTTGTGTGGTATTTGGTGCAGGAGGAATGGCGTCAGGCGTTTTTGGCGTTGCTTGGGGCGTCGTTTTGCGTACGGGATCTTCGGCTGGGCCATGTTTTGCGTTCAGACCAGAGTTTTGACCAATAGGCACCTGAATTTTTTCCAGGATTTCATCAACCACGCTCTCAGCATTTTGGGACGCCTGATGCTGAGGTTTCAGTGTGATGCGATGCGCCAGCACCGGTTTGGCGATTGTTTTGATTGTTTGCGGGTCGACAAAACCCTGGCCCCTGATCAACGCTATTGCCTGAGCCGAACGCATCAAGGCCAATGATCCTCGTGGACTGGCGCCGAATGCAAGCGATTTATGCTGGCGCGTGGCATGAACTATCCTGGCAATGTAGTTTGCTACGCTTGTTTCGATATGGATTTCCTTTACCATGTTTTGTAATTTAACGATTGATTTGGCGTTTATGACCGCGGCAAGCGTATCCAGAGCTTGTGTTTTTTGCTGTCGATGGAGTATGGCGACTTCCTCCTCCAGTGTTGGGTAACCCATGCTCAATTTCATTAGAAAACGGTCAAGTTGCGCTTCTGGTAGTGGATATGTACCGTGGTTTTCAATCGGATTCTGGGTGGCGATTACCATATAGGGCGCGGGTAAGCGATAGGTTTTGCCATCGGCGCTGACCTGTTTTTCCGCCATGGCTTCCAGTAGACTGGACTGTGTGCGCGGCGTGGTGCGGTTTATTTCATCCACCAGTAGAATATTGGCGAACACCGGCCCGGGCTTGAATTCAAACTGGCGTGATTGCTCGTTAAAAATGGAAACGCCGGTAATATCAGATGGCAGTAAATCGGGGGTACATTGCACACGCTGGAAGCGGCCCACGATGGATTTTGCAAGTGAGCGAGCCAACATGGTTTTACCCAGGCCAGGAACATCTTCTAGTAAAACATGACCACCGGCAAGCAAGCTGGCGACTAACAATTCTATGGAATCGTCCTTGCCGACAATGACGCGAGATATATTTTGTTTGAGTTGCTCAATGGTTGCGCTAATTGTCATGCGGTGTTTCCCCTTCTTGTTATTTTTATTGTGTTGATATTAACAGTTTATAACTTAACTTTGGCTTTATGAACCGGGAGGATAGGGTTAAAATCGTTGGCGATGAGCCACAAACGATCCCTTAAATATCTGCGTAAAATGACGGAAAATGATTTTTCCGAGGTAATGTCGGGCGAGATTAGATCCTATCCTCATCCATGGACAGAAAAAATATTCAAGGATTGCATGCAGAGTAATCATTATTCCTGCTGGGTTCTGGAACTGGATAATCAATTATCAGGTCATGTGGTTATTTCGGCTGTAGTTGGCGAGGCGCATATTTTGAATTTGTGCGTTTATCCTGAAAACCAGGGTAGAGGTTGGGGCAGAAAAATACTGGATGAGGCCGAATGGATAGCGAGACAACATCAGGCCAGAATCTGTTTTCTGGAAGTTAGGCCTTCCAATCATGTTGGCGTCACGCTTTACCAGAACATGGGTTATAACGAAGTTGGCGTGCGCAAAAATTATTATCCGGCGGATCAGGGTAGGGAAGACGCCATTGTGATGGCGAAAACACTGTTTTAATGGTTCAAGAGAACATTTTAAGTCGTTGGTGTTTAGCGAATAACCCGTCGCAACTCCTCTTTAAGTTTTTGTTTAAGCACATCCCGAATATCTTCGGGTTGTTGTTGCGGCGTCTTACTGGCTCCTGACTGGGAGTTGTCCGGTGCAATGGTAAACGTTTGTACGGTTGTTTCACCCGGCATTATCCTCACCCGTTCACTGGCGCTTAAACCATGATAATTGATTGAGATGGTAAAGGGCTTTGCCGGTAGTTGAAAATCCGCCATGGATACATTGTTGGCCCTGCGAACGATAACGCCCCGTCTATTAGTAACGGTTAGATTGCCTTTCAGAGGGCGGCCTCTTTGATCGACGATTCTGCTTCGCAGTATGCCCATCATGGGTGTGGCTGTGTTGTTATTATTGGCGTTGCGTGTGTTATTGGCGTTGCGCGAGTTTCTGAAATTTACTGCATTAAAGCCGATTCTTGTCTGCTGATTTTTTCTTATTTTAAACGAAGTGCTTTTGCGCTTATTTTGATGAATAGCGGTAACGATATATTCTCCGACGTCCAGCTTGATGGTGGCTTGTTGTACGCTATTGATGGTTGCGATGCGCTTGCCTTTTCTGGTGCTAATCTGAAAGTTGGTCAGTAAAGCGTTGCGGGCGGTTTTATGGTTCCTGGCGGGATACATGGTGACAAGTAGCGTACCGGTAGCGGGTAATGCGCTGGCAGCTGGTTTTGCATCAGTTTGTCTGACTGGCGCCGCAGGTTGATTGTTATTTTGATTGCTATAGTAGGGTTCATTTTTGCTTGAGTTTGCGCCTGTAGATTGCTGTGAATGCTCCCAAACGGGTCTGTGATTGTTGTCTGACTGTGGTGCTTTATTAATGGACGTCATAGAGAAAATATGATTCAGACGGGTATCTGAATTGACGCTCATCGTTTTACTGATGGGCTTTCTGTTTTTACTTTTAACCGTAATTTTGTAGACGCCTTTATCCAGTTTAAAGTTTGCAGAATTTGCATAGATCTTGTTGACGACATGTTTGCCGTTGAGTGTTTGTACATAGAAATTGGAGCGTATGGGTTTCTTTGTTTCACTGTCCACGGCCTTTAATTGTAGAACGCCTCTGGATGTGGCGGTTTCGGTTTTGTCCGCCTCAGTGTTTTCAGCCGCCTGTTCATAATGCTGCTTGTTTGGGAGCTGGCTGTCAGCTGTATTTTTATCAGGCTCTTGCTGTTCAGGCTCCATGTTTCCTGATGCGCCGGAATTGGCTACGGTATCTTTTTGCAGCGGTTTAAATCTAAATATCTCGGAAACCGGTTTTCCCGGCGCTATAATGACATCACGTATGATTTGGCCATTGGGGCCGGTTGCGCTTATCCGATATTTTCCTGCTTTTAGCGACAAATCTGTACTGGATGCAGCATTTAGTCGTTTGATGAGTTTGCCTTCAGTATCGGTGATTACTATTTCTGCGCTGAGCGGATGACTTGTACCTTCTTCAAATACGCGCACCAGCATTCTGCCGCTTGCTTTTTCAGGTAGTTTTTCGGGCGATGCTGGCGCTCCGCCAGGCTTCAGCTGAAAAACTTCACTAATGGATGCGCCAGGTTCAATCGTTATAATGCGCGCAACGCTAAGTTCATTACTTTTGGCGGTCACCTTGTAGACGCCGCTCTCCAGTTTGAACACGGTGGAAGCGACATGTTGCCGTAGGGCGACCCGCTTGCCGCTTTTATCCTGAATGATAAAATCGGTTTTTACTGCCTGCCTGTTATCGCCCGAAACGGCGGATACCTGAAGTACGCCGGTGTTGACCGGCGCCTGGAATTTGAACTCCGTATTGCTGGTCTGATCCTTGAGCACCTGGATGCTGCGCGCCAGGGTTTGTGTTTTGCCTCCCTGCTCAAAGCGGGCGATTATTCTGTATTGTCCTGTCTCAAGCTGTAAATCAGCTTTATCTGTTTGATTGTTTGACGCAACCCGTTTGTTGTTCTCGTCAAAAACCTCAAAATTAACCTGTTGAGGCGTGTTATCGCCAAGTAACATGGCTCGCAGGCTCAGTGTTCCATACTGGGCGGGCTGTTCAATGATTTCGGGTGTGAAGTCGTTGTCCTTGCTGGCTGTGTCGTTAGCTTCGCCTGGGTCTGCCTGAGGCGTGTTTGTTACAGAGTCGTCGCCTGTTTGCTTTTTATTCTGTTGTGACGTTTGATTAATGCTGATTGAAGGCGGTTTTATGTTGTTATTGTTCTGGGCGCTAGTTTCCGCCATGTGATCATCGGGATGCTTGACACTGTCGTCTTTTTTTCCAGAAATATTGAGTAAGCCGATGACCGCCAGCAGCAGCACGACGCCTATCAGCATCCCTTTAAATAGTTGTTTGATTCCATTCATATTATGCGACCAAAAAATGATGGTAGGTTATCTTCATCATGATACCTTAAATAAGCCAACAAATGCGTATAATTAGCGTGACTATTCTTATGCCTGTCTTATGACTGGGAGCCTGTTTTCATTAGTCGTTTGGGAGCCAGTTGATGATTTCCAGCATGACGACCGATGCCGATAAAATCGCCATTTGGTTTATAGAGTCGAATCATTGCGGCATCCGGTATATCATCACGATTCACTTTAAGGCCATTTTGAATGCGTCTGGCTTCATCATCAGACAGAGTAATTCCGGGTAATTCAAGCAAGGCCGAATCAATAGGCAACAATGTTTTAACAAGTTTTTCCGGGTTTGAGCCGGCATTGTCCGTCAGTTCGCTAATTTGCTCAATGGTATACAGTTTAGTGCAATCAAATGGCTCTACCGCAGTGCGCCGCAAACTGCTTAAATGCGCGCCACAACCGAGAAGTTCGCCGATATCCTGGGCCAGCGTGCGAATATAGGTTCCTTTGCTGCAAAGCACATCCAGCGTCATGCTGTCGCTGTCATGAGCCAGTAGTTTTAATTGACGGATTTGCACGGTGCGCGCCTTGCGTTCGATTTCTATGCCCTGGCGAGCCAGTTTGTAAAGCGGCTGGCCATTGTGTTTCAGCGCCGAATACATGGGCGGGATTTGTTGTATCTCGCCTGTGAACTGCTTGAGCGTATTCAGTATCTGTTGTTTGCTTAAATGAAGGATTTCACGCGTTGTGAGAATTTTGCCTTCTCTGTCGCCAGTCGTGGTGGTGGCGCCAAGCTGAACGGTGCAGGTATAGCGTTTATCGGAATCCAGCAGAAAGGCTGTGACTTTACTCGCCTGACCGAAACAAATAGGGAGTACGCCCGTAGCAAGCGGATCCAGATTGCCGGTATGTCCGGCTTTTTTTGCGTTGAACAGATAGCGTATTTTTTGAAGTGCGGCATTAGAACTGATGCCGAGTGGTTTATCGAGCAGCAAGATGCCATCAATATTCCTGCCTTTGCGTTTCGCCATATTCTCGCCAAATTAAAATGTTATTTTTCCCGGTCGGATGCAACAGCCTGGTCTATCATATGCGATAAATCATTGGCGCGTTGTTCGGTATCATCATAGATAAAAGTCAGGGATGGCGTATTTCGCAATTTGATTGCTTTTCCGAGTTCCCGCCGCAAAAAACCGGCGGCATTGTTGAGTCCTTTTTCACAGGCTTCATGTTCATCCTGATTAAGCGCATCGAAAAAGACTTTGGCTTTGGAGAGGTCTTTTGTGACCTCAACATCCAGAATGCTGACCATGCTGACGCGCGGATCCTTGATCTCATTGCGTATCAACATGGCCAGTTCGCGTTTGATCTGCTCGCCAATGCGGTCTGTGCGGGAATAATCGTAAGGCATGGTTGTATTCGCTGCTTGCTGTCGATTATGTTTGGCTAAGCGTGCGTTTTATTTCAGTGCGGCTAAACACTTCGATCAGATCGCCAGGGCGCACGTCATCGTAGTTTTTAACGCCGATACCGCATTCGGTGCCCATTTTAACTTCTTTGACGTCATCCTGATGGCGTCTCAGCGATTCCAGCTCGCCTTCGTAAATGACTACATCATTGCGCAATACGCGAATTGGTTCGCCTTTTTTAACGCTGCCTTCAATGACCAGGCAACCAGCAATCTGGCCAAATCCGGAGCCTTTGAAGACATCCTTTACCTCGGCGATGCCAATCAGTTCTTCGCGCAGCTCTGGCTTGAGGAGTCCGCTCATTGCGTCGCGCACGTCATCGATCAATTCATAGATGATGCTGTAATAACGGATTTCAACGCCGGATTCCGACGCAACGCGTCTTGCCGCGGCGTCTGCGCGCACATTGAAGCCCAGAATGACCGCATCGGCGGCGTGTGCCAGCGACACATCGGTTTCACTGATGCCGCCAACGCCCGAGGAAATAATTTTAACCTCGACTTCCGGAGTGGAAAGGGCTTGCAAGGAGCTTTTGATTGCTTCGGCAGAGCCATGCACATCGGCTTTGAGCATCACATTCAGGGTTGATTTTTCGCCTTCTTTCATTTTCTCGAACATGGCGTCAAGTTTAGCGGCTTGTTGTGTAGCAAAATGTGATTCGCGTTCTTTTTCATGACGTTGTTGCGCCAGTTCTCTCGCTTTACGTTCGCTGTCAAGCACTATCAGGTCGTCGCCCGCTCCTGGGGTTCCGGATAAACCCAGTATTTCAACCGGCGTTGAAGGGCCCGCCTCCGCCACCTGTTGTCCCAGATCGTTGATCATGGCGCGGATGCGTCCGTATTCGGAGCCAACCAGCACCACATCGCCTTTGTTTAAAGAGCCTTCTTTAACCAGTACGGTAGCCACTGCGCCACGGCCTTTCTCAACCCTGGATTCGATAACAATGCCTGTTGCCGGCCCTTCTTTGCGCGCTTTTAGCTCCAGAACTTCCGATACCAGCAGGATCGCTTCCAGCAAATCATCAATGCCTTCACCGGTTTTAGCGGAAACATTCACAAATACATCTTCGCCGCCCCAGTCTTCGGGAATGACTTCGTATTTGGAAAGTTCGCTTTTAACTTTTTCAGGGTCCGCAGCTTCTTTGTCTATTTTGTTAATCGCGACAATCAGTGGCACGCCTGCAGCGCGGGTATGTTTAATGGCTTCTTCGGTTTGCGGCATCACGCCATCATCGGCGGCGACGACTAGAATAACCACGTCAGTCGCCTGTGCGCCGCGGGCGCGCATCTGACTAAACGCCGCATGGCCCGGCGTATCCAGGAATGAAATCACGCCATTATCGGTTTTTACCTGATAAGCGCCAATGTGCTGTGTAATGCCGCCTGCTTCGCCGGATGCAACGCGGCTGGCGCGAATATAATCCAGTAGCGAGGTTTTACCGTGGTCAACATGGCCCATGATGGTGACAACTGGCGGACGCGGCGCCTTCTCGTATTTATCCACATCCTCCAACAGAGAGGTTACTGAGCTTTCCACATCTTCAGGTTCGGCGGGATGCGCCTTGTGGCCCATTTCCTCAACAATCAGTATGGCGGTGTCTTGATCAATAACCTGATTTATGGTCGCCATCACACCCATGCTCATCATTGCCTTGATGACGTCGGCGCCTTTAACCGCCAGCTTTTGCGCCAGTTCAGAAACAACAATGGTTTCAGGGATGGCGACATCGCGAACCACGGGTGCAACTGGTTTCTCGAACGCATGCTCGGTTGATTGCTCAATCGTGACTTGCCTGGAGCGTTTGCCTTTTTTCTTGCGGCGTCCGCTTTTGTCGCCACGGATATGCAATTGGTTTTGTCCCGGTCCCTGGGAGCGTCCCTGGAAAGGCTTCTTTTTTCCCTTGTTGGCCGTTGTTAAGGGAGTATCAGGAGAAGCGGGAGTAACAGACGCTGGTTTATCGCTTGGCGCAGGCGCAGGGCGCTTGCGTGATGGGCGCTTTTTCAGAGCTGAAGAGGCTTCGGCGCGCGCCGCAGCCGCCAGTGCTTCGCGTTGTTCTTTTGGCGTAAGGACAGGGGCTGGTTTTTCAGGTGTTTTTTGCTCTTCTATTGTTGCTGATGTTTCTGACTCTGACCCCACAGATTCTGTTGTTTGTGCTGAGCCAGCCGCTACTTCATTTGTATCCTCTGTTTCTCTTGCTTCCCTGGTTGTCGCTTCGCCAGTTGGTTCTGTAACAGCGCTTTGTATCTCATCGGGCTTTTCTTCGCTTGTTTGCTCAGCCTTAGCTTTACGCTGTTGACTAGCCAGTTTGCGTTCTTCTTTTGATTTTTTGCTGGCAGCCATGGCGGCTTCGCGCGCCTGACGTTCTTTTGCTAATTGTTCCGTCAGTTCACTGGTGCGATTGGATGCTGTGGCTAGATCGCCAAGATCATCCGCAGGCGTTTCCATGGTTGGCGCAGGGCGGGTGAAGCTTTTCTTTCGGCGTACTTCAACCGATACGTTGCTTTTGGAACCGCCTACAGTGAGTTCACTGGTGGAACGACGTTTCAGTGAAATCTTGCCTCCTGATTTGGAAGGCGTGCTAGCAGTTTTGCTACTCTGTGTCTGGCGAATATGTTCCAGTAGCTTGAGTTTTTGTGTGTCGCTGATTCTATCATCTGCGCCTGTTACATCAATGCCTGCATCATTTAATTGTTGCAGTAATGTGCTGACAGGAGCACCGATGAGTTCGGCCAGCTGTGTTACGCTTGTATCTGACATTTAATAATTCTCCGGTTCCTGTTGGGTTACACATTTTTAATTTCTTCTGAGGCTTTTTCGTTCGTCGTTGCAGCGTTTTCTGCTTTGGCGGCGTTTGTGGCTCCAGCGGAATTAGTTGTAGCTCCGGCTGTTAATGCAGCTTCGGCGTTTTTTTCAGTTTCGGCAGTTTCGGCAAACCATGGCTCTCTCGCTGTCATGATCAGCTTGGCCGCCAGTTCGTCGTCAATGTTTTCAATCTCGGTTAATTCATCAACTGATTGTTCCGCTAAATCTTCCATGGTGCAGATGCCTTTGCTGGCGAGTAATTGCGCGAGCGGGTTGGTCATGCCATCCATCTCCAGCAAGTCCTGGGCGGGTTTACCGCCTTCGCCGGTGATTGCCAGAGCAAGCAGGGCGTTGCGTGCGCGACTGCGGAGCTCTTCGGCGATCTCTTCATCAAATTCCTCAATTTTAAGGAATTCCTCGGTAGGTACATAGGCGACTTCATCAAGACTGGAAAAACCTTCTTCTACCAGTATGGAAGCAACTTCTTCATCAACATCCAGCTTGTCGGCGAATAGCTCAATCATGATTTTTTGTTCGCCGCGACTCTTTTCTTCGGCTTCCTGTTCACTCATGACATTCAACGTCCAGCCGGTCAGCTGGCTTGCAAGACGCACATTTTGACCGCCTTTTCCGATAGCCTGAGCCAGCATTTCTTCATCAACGCCAATATCCATGCTTTTTTTGTCTTCGTCAATGACGATTGACAAGACTTCGGCGGGTTGCATGGCGTTAATCACAAAGCGGGCTATATCATCTTCCCACGGTATTATGTCGACGCGTTCGTTGTTAAGTTCATTGGTGACTGTTTGGATGCGCGAGCCACGCATGCCGACGCAAGCGCCCACCGGATCAAGGTTGGGCACATTGGCGCGCACTGCGATTTTGGAACGCGATCCCGGATCGCGCGCAGCGCCCATGATGTCGATCAGTTCCTGGCCAATTTCAGGGACTTCCAGTTTAACCAGTTCAACCAGAAATTCTTCATCAGAGCGGCTGACGATCATTTGCGGACCGCGCGCATCTTCGGCTATTTCCTTCAGGATCCCGCGCATGCGGTCTCCGACGCGCGCCATCTCACGGGGGATCATTTGGTCGCGAGGGATCAAGGCTTCGCTGTTATCGCCCATATCCAGTACAATGCCGCGACGATCAACGCGTTTTACGGTGCCAAGCACAAGTTGACCAATTTGATCTCTGAATTGATCGGCGACTTTTTCGCGTTCGGCGCGGCGCACACTTTGCATGATGACCTGCTTGGCTGTTTGCGCAGTGATGCGGCCAAATCCAATGGATTCAATCGGTTCTTCCAGATATTCGCCCACTTCCAGTCCTAGTTTGCGCTCATCCGCATAACTTTTTAGTATGTGGCGCTCTGGCGATTCGAATTCAGGGTCTTCGTCATCCATGACTTTCCAGCGACGGAATGTCTCATAGTCGCCGGTATCGCGGTCAATGGATACGCGTACGTCCATTTCCGGGTTAAATTTTTTCCGGGTTGCAGTAGCCAGCGCGGTTTCAACGGCCTCGAAAATAAGTTCGGGGTCCAGATTTTTCTCGTTTGAGAAGGCGTCTACAACGTATAGTATTTCTTTGCTCATAGTTTATAACCCGGTTTTTCCAGATATTCGTAAGCAGCAAGCTCTGAAAATTTAATGTTCAGAGCTTGCCTGGTGTTAATCCAGAACCAGTCTGGTTCTGTCAATTATGTCAAATGGAATCTCGTAATCCTGATTATCAACCGTGATAACAAGTTGAGATTCGTCTGTCTGTTTAAGTATACCCTTAAAATTTCTTCTCTCATCAATGGCGCTGCGTGTACGTATTTTGACCTTTTCACCCAGAT
>JANTHA010000047.1 GCA_024762625.1 Thiotrichaceae bacterium | reverse complement strand
TGACATAATCGCGGCATACAGTGCGATGGTTGTTGACTTTGCCTTCGTATTTATTAATGGGCGTAAATGTGTATTGACGGTTAGTTTCTTGATTGTCCCAGCTGACCTTCTGGTAATTGGGCGCAGTGTCTAGCGTTTGTGCCACTTTTTGCTGGTCTCTTCTGTCCATTTCGCGCGCAATATTGCCGCCTATCATGCCGCCAACGACTGAACCGATAATGGTCATGGCTGTTCTGCCTTTTCCCTTACCCATCTGGTGTCCGACAACGCCGCCGACTACGGAGCCAACGATAGTGCCTTGCTGTTCTCTGCTAATGCCGCCACAACCACTTAAAATAGCGCTGGAAGCCAGAGCGACTGCGACCACGCCAGTTGTAATAAGATGCCTCGTTGTTGAATGACGGGATGCTTTGTTCATTGTTTTACTTGATTTCATATTCATCAGGAATCTTCTCCTTTGCTTTAAAATAGTATTCACTAGCTCTGACGTTGTTGCTGGAAATAAGTTCCGTTTAGTCGTGTGTTTTCGCCAGCGATCCTGCATTGCATAACAATTCATAGCTGATGGTTTCAGCATGGCGGGCAATGCGATCAATGCTTAAATTTTCTCCCCAGCACTCTACCATATCGCCGATGCGCGCGATTTGTCCTAGATCAACAGAATTAAAACCTGTCAGGTCGATCACAATCATGTCCATGGAGACGCGGCCTAATAGCGGCGCCTCCTTACCGTTAAGCCAGAGGGGCGTGTCTTGCTCTGCGTGTCGTGGATAGCCATCCGCATAACCGCAGGCGACCACGCCAACCAGCATGTCTCTGGGGCAGCGCCAGCTTGCGCCATAGCCGATCGCGTCACCTTTTTTTAGAGTGTGAATGGCGATCAACGGTGCGCTGAAGGTCATGGCGGCCTGCAGATTGTGTTTTTCAGCACTGTTTTTCTGAAGATTGTCGATAAAGGGCGAGGAACCATAAAGCATGATGCCAGGGCGAATCCAGTCGGCATGGCTTGAAGGCCAGCCCAGGATGCCGGCTGAATTAGCGATGCTGGTCTGGCATTGAAACGATGCGGTCGCGCTTTTGAAGCGTTGAATTTGTTGCATGCTGTAAGTATTGTCAAGATCATCAGCGCAACTTAAATGCGTCATGAACTGGAGCGTATCCTTGTTGACAAGGGGATGCTTTGATAATTTTTCGTAAAGCCAGGACGCATCGGCGGGATCAAAGCCTATTCGATGCATGCCAGTGTCCAGTTTGATGCTTACATCGAGCGGCTTATCCGGTATGCCGCTAAAATTTTCCAGCAGGCTTAACTGGCTTGGATCATGGAGCACCAGTCGCAAACGATGATGAAACGCAATCCTGAGATGCTCATCCTGTTGCGGCCCCTGTAATACGGTTAGCGGCAAATCAATTTGCGCATCGCGTAGTTCGATGGCTTCTGGAATACAGGAAACGGCGAAACCATCAGTGAAGGGATAGAGTATCCCGGCGGTTTCCACAGCGCCATGTCCGTAGGCATTGGCTTTGATAACGGCAAGTACGTTTGAATCAGGGGCCGCTTTTCTGGCCTGTTGCAGATTATGCTGCAAGGCTTGCGGATGGATGGCGACCTTGGCCGAGCGTTTTATCATCCTGTTACCGTTGCAGGGGCTTATTGCTGAAAATCAGGTGCATAAATATCCGGCATGAAATTGTCAAAACGGGTGAATTTTCCGGTAAAGGTGAGGCGCACCTTGCCGATGGCGCCGTTACGTTGTTTGCCGATAATGACTTCTGCAACGCCTTTGTCGGGCGAATCTTCATTATAGACTTCATCACGGTAAATGAACATGATCACGTCCGCATCCTGCTCGATTGCGCCTGATTCGCGTAAATCAGACATGATGGGTCGTTTATTCGGGCGTTGTTCCAGGGAGCGGTTAAGTTGCGAAAGGGCGATCACGGGAACCTGTAATTCTTTGGCGAGGCCTTTCAATGCGCGTGAAATTTCGGAAATCTCTGACGCGCGGTTTTCGGCCTTGTTGCCAGATTGCATTAACTGAATATAGTCAATTACGATCAGGCCGAGTTGTCCATGCTCGCGATGCAGGCGGCGCGCCTTGGCGCGAATTTCGGTGGGCGACATCGCGGCGGTATCGTCTATAAATAACTTGGTTTCGCTAAACTGCTTGACTGCCATGCCAATGCGCGGCCAGTCTTCTTCGCGGATTTTTCCGGTGCGGATGTCATTCAGCGGTACGCGTCCGTTGGAAGCAAACAACCTGAGCACAAGCTGCTCGGCAGGCATTTCCATACTGAAAATGGCGACCGGTTTTTTATCGTTGATTGCGATAAATTCGGCCAGATTCATCGAGAAAGTGGTTTTACCCATGGAGGGACGCCCCGCCACGATAATCAGATCGCCTGATTGCAGGCCGGAGGTCATTTCGTCGAGGTCGGTGTAGCCGGTTTCCGCGCCGGTTATGGTCGCGTCTGATTTGCTCAGTTCGTCGATATGTTCGAGGGTTGATTTGAGCAAGCTCTTGATCGGCTGAAAATCCTGCTGGCGGTTTCCCTGTTCTGCAATTTCGAACACCTTGCGTTCGGCCTCATCCAGCAAGTCTTTACTTTCACGCTCGCCCGGGTTAAACGCTTCGTCGGTGATTTCGGTGCCAACGCTGATCAACTGGCGCAGTATGGATTTTTCGCGCACGATTTTTGCATACGCGCGGATATTCGCGGCGCTTGGCGTATCTTTCGCCAATGTGCCGAGGTAGGCGAGTCCGCCAGCGTTTTCCAGTTCCTCGCGTTTACCAAGCCATTCCGACAGCGTGACCACATCCAGAGGCTCGTTATTCTCGGCCAGTTCGGCGATGGAGCGAAAAATCAGGCGATGATCCTGACGGTAAAAATCCTCTTCGGTGACGACGTCTGCAACCTTGTACCAGGCGTCATTAGCCAGCATTAATCCGCCAAGAACCGATTGTTCGGCTTCAATGGAATGGGGCGGGATGCGCAGGTTTTCGATATTTGGAATGCTTGGGTCGGTCATGGCGGGTATTTTATCGATTTTATCATTGAGGAGATAGGGGAAGATGATCTGTGTTTCTTGTGGATAACTTTGTATAAGTAGGCGAAAGTCAGCAATAGATGGCGGCGTAGCACAGTATTTTATTATTCCCCCTGCAGGGTCAGCACCAGTCTACGTGCGCCGCCGTGGTTGCGGTGTTCACACAGGTAGACGCCTTGCCAGGTGCCCATGTTGAGTCTGCCTTCCGTGATGGGGATGGTCAAGCTTGCGCCCAGAATGCTGGATTTGATGTGCGCGGGCATATCATCGCTACCTTCTAGCGTGTGCCTGTAATACGGTTCGTTTTCGGGGACAAAACGGTTGAAATGGCTTTCAAAATCGTCGCGCACGGTGGGGTCGGCGTTTTCGTTAATGGTGAGCGAGGCGGAAGTGTGCTGGATGAAAATGTTGAGCATGCCAATATTGATCTCTTGTAGCTCAGGGAGCTGTGAGATGATGTCCCGGGTAATGAGGTGGAAACCACGGTTTCTGGGTTTTAGTGTGATGGTTTTTTGATGCCACATAATGTTTAATGTTTAATGTTTACTCCAGAAAAGAATATTCCCGGCGAATCGGGTAGTTTTTTCTTAAGCTGTCGAAATAAGCGCCATCGGCAAGCTCTGTGTCGTTAAGCATTCTCTTGAGCCGAGCGTCGTCCGCCATGATGTCGTAGGCTTGCAGTATATCGCGGCGTTTGTCTTCGCGCGGCGTTAATTCGAGTCTTGTTTTGGGGTGGCCAGGAAAGTCAATATCGCTCGCTCGCCATTGTGGTGTTTGTCCAAGATAAGCGCATACGGCGCGGTAAATCATTTCAGTGCCGCGTATTTTACCATCTATGCTGTAGCCTGCGATATGCGGCGTGCCGATCAGGGTGTGCTTGAGCATGTCGAGGCTGATTGCTGGTTCGTTTTCCCAGACATCAAGGATCAGGCTCAGGTCGTGTCGATCTTCCATGCGATCTAGCAGGGCGGGTTCTTCGACGACTTCGCCGCGCGCCGCGTTGATAAACAACGCGCCTGGCTTTATTTGCTGGAAGCGTTGCCGGTTAATAAGCCGGTAGGTGGGGTGTTTGCCGTCTGTTGTGAGCGGCGTATGCAATGTAATCATGTCGCACGCGAGTGCTTCTTCAAGTGAAGAGAACTGGACGTCCGCTGCGCCGCTCTCTGCGCCTCTTTCTTCTAGCGGAGGGTCATTAATGATGCACTTTATGCCAATTGATTCGCACAAGCGCTTCACCCGCGAGCCGACATTGCCGTAACCGATTATGCCGATTGTGCATTGCTGCAATTCGTTGAATGACTTGTTTTGCTCAAGCGACCACTTGCAGACGCCCGCCAGCACATATTCCGCCGCCGAGATGGCGTTGCTGCCTGGCGCTCTGGCGAAACCGATGTTTTGCGAGTTTAAATATTCCAGATCAATATGATTAAAACCGGCGGTGGCCGAGGCGACAAATTTGACGGGCGTATTGTCCAAAAGCGATTTGTTTACCTTGGTTACGGAACGAACCAGTAAAATATCGGTCTGTTTTAAATCAGCATTCTTGATAGAGCGCCCTGACAGGGTGGCGATATTGCCCAGCGAATGAAACGCGTCTTTTACATAGGGGATGTTTTCGTCAGCAAGAATATTCATGTTTGGCTTCATTCGGCATACATTCGGCATAGAGATGACCTTAAGTTTAGGGCGCGAGTGTTAGTTTCAAGAGCTGCTTGTAATTTCAGTTGTTGTCATGATTCAAATTATTTTTGTTTATCATAAAGATTTGCACAAAGATGTCTGAAAATTGGTATACTGCGCGGCTGTGTGGCTGTAATTGATTTAAAACTCATGAAATAAGCGAAGCAACAAGAAAACATGTACGAAACAAGCCGCATCGGGCTTTCTGAATGGATTCATATAACCGTTGCAGTCTATCTAATTAATTCATGATTTGTAACTATAAAAAGGGACTTTACTAGAGTGATCGCTTTTAAACATATATTTTTAAGAAAAATCAAAATTGTATTATTAAGTGGTTTTTTAGTTGTTGCGATCCAGGGCTTGGCGCTGAATGCTGAAGAATCGGCCCAGATTAATCTACGCGATGTGGAAATTCCCACTTTAATTGAAACGGTGTCCCGGATTACCGGAAAAAGTTTTGTAGTGGATCCCAGAGTAAAGGGTAGGGTGACTGTGATTACCAGTCAGGATATTTCTGACGATGAGTTATATGAAACATTTCTGTCCATTTTACAGGTGCATGGCTTTTCCGCCGTTCCCGCCGGTAGTGGCAATCTGATCAAGATTGTTCCTTCGAATCAGGCCAAGCAACAGCCCGTTCCATTGGTTAATGATGAAGGCCAAAAAGAAAAATTGAGTGGAGCAATGCCTTCATCATCTTCTTCGTCTTCGGATTCTTCTTCATCCAGGAAGCTTTATAAGCAGTATAAGAAATCGTCAAAAAAATCCATACCTAAAGCGGATGAACTGATTACACGCGTGATTCGCGTTGAGCATGTTCCTGCGGCGATGCTGGTGCCGATTTTGCGCCCGCTGGTTCCGAGCACCGGTCAGTTACAGGCCTATGGACCAAGCAACACGATTGTAATTTCAGATCGCGCCGCCAATATTAACCGTCTGATCGGCATTATCAAACGGATGGACCGGGCGGATGACGAAGAAATTGAAGTGGTACCGCTTAAGTATGCTTCGGCCAAAACGCTGGCTCAAACCATCCAGACCTTACAACAACCGAGTATTAAAGGCGTTCAGGGTAAAAACAAGGTCGCAGCGGATTTGCGCACCAATAGCTTGCTGTTAAGCGGCGACAAGTCGGCGCGCCAGGTGGTTAAACGGATTATCCGCAAACTGGATACGCCGCAAAAAATCAAGGACAAAACGCGCGTCATCTATCTGCGTTACGCCAAGGCTGAGGAGTTGGCGAAAGTGCTCACCGGCGTTTCCAAAACCACAAAAACCACAAAGGCGACAGCCAAAGGCGCGGCCGGAACGCAAAAAGCGGAAGTTGACATACAGGCTGACACGGCTAGCAACTCATTGATTATTACGGCTGAGCCGGATGTGCAGAAAAATCTGATACGGGTTATCAAACAGCTGGATGTGCGTCGCGCGCAGGTGCTGGTTGAAGCGGTGATTGCGGAAGTGGGCGCTAAATTGTCTAAAACACTGGGCGCAAGTCTGGGGATTAACAGTAAAGAAGGGATCATTGGCGGGGCGGGCACCGTGACGACGATTAGCGCCTTGTTAGGTTTTCTTACCAATGGCAGCGTCAGTGGTCTGGTTCCACCGGACGACGGTGGAAGGCTCGGTCTGGCTGATAATATTGGCGACAACCGCTTCGGTTTATTGATTGACGCCTTGAGCGGCGACGGCGCGACCAATATTTTGTCGACGCCCACCGTGATCGCCATGGATAATGAGGAAGCCAGCATTGTCGTGGGTGAAAATGTTCCCTTCGTGACGGGCTCCTATACCAGCACCGGTAATAATTCCAGCACGCCAAGCAATCCATTCCAGACGATAGAGCGCGAGGATGTGGGCATCAAGCTTAAAATCAAACCCCAGATCAATGCAGGCAGCAGCATTAAGCTGGACATAGAACAGGAAGTTTCAAGCCTGACAGGTGGAAATTCCAGCGCGGCTGAGCGCATTACCAATAAACGCACCATTAATACCAAAGTGATGGTTGAAGATGGTCAGGTGCTGATCCTGGGCGGTCTGATGTCTGATACCTTCCGTGACAGGAAGACCAAGGTTCCAGGACTGGGAAATATTCCGGTGCTAGGTAAATTGTTTCAGCATACAACAACCGAAAAGGAAAAAACCAATCTGATGGTTTTTATCCATCCGGTGATTATGCGGGATGTATTATCGGCGGATCATTATACGCGCCAAAAATATAATAAAATCAAACGTTACCAGGCGGAAAGCCGCATAGGCCGTCGCGGTATTCTGAAGGAAAACGCTAAAATTTTCCCGAATAATCTGAAGCAGGGATTCATGAAAAAACTGACGCCTGATCAGCGCAAGCGGCAGTTACTGCTACAACGGCAACAGGCGCAACAAGCCGGGAGCAAATCTACCCAGCAAAGTAAGATGAAGCAACAGCTTGCGGCAGCGCAACGGGCGAAACACCGTACGCAGCATCGTCCACAGCATCGTCCACAGCAAGGCTCTCAAAAAACGCTTGAGCGAAACAGCATCAGGCAAAATGCAGTCAAACAGCGCACATTCCGGACTAACCGGAATAAAACAGGCAACATCCCTGCATATCAGGAAACAAATATTCAGAAAGCGAAAAAAGCGCGCGCTGATCAACAGGCTGAGCAGTTTTTAAATGGCATTGACTAGTAAAGCATCCATTTCATTTTGGTGAGTTTAGGGACATGATAAGTTTATTAAAACAACAATATATGATTACGCAATTCATCAATGCAAAAATGGTGATGTAGTTGTGCGCGTAACTAGTGCGCGTTAGATACAGTTTTATAGCGCGGCTTTTATAACGCAGCGTTAACGACACAACACTCGTTTTTTTAAGTTTTGAACCCATATTAAGTAGGATGAAAAAATAAAGTATTAGCTAACAGGGGTAAGGTATTAACCTAATGCAAGTAATGAATAAACCAATCGAACTGACCCCAGAGGATGTGTTGTCCGGTAATAAACTTTCCGGAGAACAAATACCTACGGAAATGAAAAAACAGGCCGAACAGAATATCGATGAATTGGCGTCAGGAGATGCCGCCAGCGACCGGAACGAAGTTCAGACAACTGATCTTAAGAAAAATGCTCCGGGTAATGCTCCGAGTAATGTGCATGCGGATGCCTCGCCTGATAAACCACGGGATTTTCCCTACAGTTTCGCTAAACGCAATGGCGTGGTGATTGAACGCACCGGCAACGACAGTGATAAGTTGGTGGTTCGCTATAAAAAAGGTCTTACTCCGGTCATCGCCAATGAAGTGAGTCGTTTTTTGCAGACTGATTTTATCTTCAAACCGATAGACAATGACGAGTTTGAGCACTTGCTGGCGATCCATTACGACAGCAGCGGCGCAGGCGCGAGCGCGATGATGGATGATCTCGGCGAAGAACTGGATTTGCATGATGTGGCGGATTCCCTGCCAGAACCGGAAGACTTGCTGGAATCAGAAGACGATGCGCCGATCATTCGTCTGATCAATGCCTTATTAACCCAGGCAGTTAAGGAAAATGCTTCCGATATCCATATCGAAACCTATGAAAACCGCATGACGGTGCGCATGCGCGTCGATGGCGTATTGCGCGAAATATTGTCGCCCCCGCGCACCCTGGCTGCGCTGATCATCTCGCGCATCAAGGTCATGGCGAAACTGGATATTGCAGAAAAGCGCCTGCCTCAGGATGGCCGCATCTCACTTCGGGTTGCAGGGCGCGGCGTGGATGTGCGGGTTTCAACCCTGCCTTCCGGTCACAATGAACGCGTGGTGTTGCGTTTGCTGGACAAATCGGCCGGACGCCTCAATCTGGAACATCTGGGTATGGATGATGAAACCCATCTACGCCTGAAAAACCTGATTAAAAAACCACATGGCATCATCCTGGTGACCGGGCCGACCGGTTCAGGTAAAACCACGACGCTCTACGCGGCGTTAACCGATCTGAACGAGACCAGCCGGAATATTTTAACCGTTGAAGACCCGATCGAATACTATATCGATGGCATTGGCCAGACCCAGGTGAACAACAAGGTGGACATGAGCTTTGCGCGCGGCCTTCGCGCCATTTTGCGTCAGGACCCGGATGTGGTAATGATTGGCGAGATACGCGATCTGGAAACGGCGGAAATCGCGGTTCAGGCGTCATTGACCGGACATCTGGTATTTTCCACACTGCATACCAATACCGCTGTGGGCGCAGTGACTCGTTTGCGCGATATGGGCGTGGAGCCGTTCCTGCTCTCCTCCAGCCTGATTGGCGTCGTGGCGCAGCGTCTGGTGCGTCTGTTATGTAATGAATGCAAGGTGGCGGCGGAGGCCAACCCGCTGGAGTGCGAGTTATTGAGAATTGATCCGTCCGCCCCTGCGCCGACGATTTATCATCATAAAGGTTGTTCAGCCTGTAATCATACCGGCTATAGCGGCCGAAATGGCATCTATGAGCTGATTGAACTGGATGAAACCTGTCGCAACCTGATTCACGATGGCGCCAGCGAACAGGCAGTGGAACACTATGTTCATCAGACTGCGCCAACGCTGCGCCAGGATGGTAGAAGGCTGGTGCTGGCGGGAAAAACATCTCTGGAAGAAGTATTGCGCGTAACCCGCGAAGATGCGAACGAACAAAACAGTAGCGTTGACCATACAGGTTCCTAGTTTACCATGCCTGCATACGAATACACCGCTCTGGATGTTAGCGGCAAGGAAGAAACCGGCATACTTGAAGCGGATAATTCCAGACAGCTTAGGCAATTGTTGCGTGATGGCAACTTAACGCCATTACGGGTCAAACAGGTCGAAAAATCAGAAAAAAGCGAAACCAGTAAACCGCGCCGCGCCGGACGGGTAAAGGCCGCCGACCTTGCCTTGCTAACCCGGCAACTTGCAACGCTGGTGCAATCGGGTTCTCCGCTTGAAGAAGCGCTTGCAACGACCGCCAAACAAACCGAGAAACGCAATATCAAGCATATCCTGTCGGCGGTGCGCTCGCGCGTGGTCGAAGGCCATTCACTGGCGAATGCGCTGGGCGCGTATCCGTCAGTTTTCCCCGATATGTATCGCGCCACGATTGCGGCAGGCGAACAATCCGGTCATCTGGATGCTGTGCTGGATCGCATGGCTGAGTACACCGAATCCCGTCAGGAGGTACAACAGCGCATATCCGGCGCGATGATTTATCCCGTTACACTGACCCTGCTGTCTATTGCTATTGTCAGCGGTTTGCTGGCGTTTATTGTGCCCAAGATTGTTGAAGTCTTCGATAATCTTGGACAGAACTTGCCAATCATGACGCAGATGATGATCAAGACCAGTGATTTTATCCGCGATTATGGTCTGTATATCGTGATCGCGCTGATTCTGGGCTTTATATTGTTCAAACAGATTACCAAAATCCCGGAGTGGAAATATCGCTACCATCGTTTTGTATTGCGTATTCCGTTGATTGGCAAAATGGTGCGGGGACTGAATACCGCCCGCTTTGCGCGCACTCTGAGTATCCTGTCATCCAGCGGCGTGCCAATACTTGACGCCATGTCGATTTCCGGCCAGGTCATTCAGAATATGCCAATGCGCGAAGCTGTCGAGAAAGCCGCCGTTAAGGTGCGCGAAGGCATGTCGATTCACCGTGCGCTGGACCAATCCGGCTATTTCCCGCCGATGACGGTTTACCTGATCGCCAGCGGCGAAAGCAGCGGCAAGCTGGATGAAATGCTGGAAAGGGCGGCGATCCAGCAGGAGCGCGAAACAGATGGCATGTTGACCGCCATGTTAAGCATATTTGAACCAGCGCTGATTATCGTCATGGGCGGCGTGGTGTTATTGATTGTCTTATCTATCCTGTTGCCGATTTTGAATTTGAACCAATTGGTTAAATAAGCCCCTAAAAGACGGGAATTTTGTTTATAAATTTTAAAATGGATAAGGACAATCAAATGAAATCACTTTTGCGTTATTTTCTTTTCTTGCTGGCTTTGGCCGTTGCGACAGGTCCGGCAATAGCCAAGGACGAATCAGGTTCTACCTCGTCAAAACTGAAAAACAGTTTATTTTCCAAAAAATCCTCATCAAAATCATCCTCTTCTTCAGAAGGGAAATCTCAATACAAGAAAACAGTGGTCAATATTAACAAGGCCAGCGCCAGCGCCTTGAGCGCCTATCTGAAGGGCATAGGGCCGGTCAAGGCTCAAGCGATTGTTGATTACCGCAAGAAAAACGGAAAATTTAAATCAACAAAAGATCTGTTAAATGTGGAAGGCATTGGAGAAACCATTTTAACCGGTATAAAAAAGAATGTGTCGACTTCACGCGGTGAAACGCGCGCTCCAGAAGGCTATAAAATGGGTGAAGCGACTAAAAAATCCGCTTCCAAAAAATCTTCATCAAAGAAGACCTCTGACTCTGCAAAATCATCCCGATCGCGTTCGGATGATAACGGCTCCTCGGCATCGTCAGACTCGTCAGAATCGTCAT
>JANTHA010000046.1 GCA_024762625.1 Thiotrichaceae bacterium | reverse complement strand
ATAGTAACTATTCAGCATGCCCCCCTTGTTTGCGTCATTTCTACGTTAAAAGTGCTCATGTATAGTTGTACACTGCGCCCTTTCGCCTTGAACTGCCGCAAAACGGAGACATTCTGAACAGATACGGAACACGGTGAGTAGATACAAATTATATAGCCGTGTTATATAGCCGTGTTGATTTTTTCTTGTAAGGCAATGTTAACGAGTGGATGAACAAAATCAGACACATCGCCGCCAAGTTGCGATACCTCGCGCACCAGCGTGGAGGAGAGGAAGGAATATTTTTCGGTGGGCGTTAAAAAAACCGATTCGATGCCGGGTGCGAGGGAGCGGTTCATGCTGGCGAGCTGGAATTCGAATTCAAAGTCGGAGACGGCGCGCATGCCGCGCAACAGGATGCGGGCGTTTTGATCTTTGGCGAAATTGACGAGCAGGCCGTCAAAGCTGATGACCCGGATGTTGGCTTGATCCGCGAGCACCTGTTGCGCCATGTCAACTCGTTCATCCAGAGTGAAAAGGGTTTGTTTTTTGGGGCTTTCGGCAATGCCGATGATGACTTCATCAAATAGTTTGGCGGCGCGTCGGGCTAGGTCGATATGGCCCAGTGTGATCGGGTCGAAGGTGCCGGGGTAGATGGCGATGCTGGGTTTTGTCGTTGGTGTGGCAGTCATTGGGTCTTTGTATCACAGCAGACTGTTTCTGCAAAGCAGAACGCTAAAGCAGAACCGTTTTCAGAGGCGGCGGCTTTTTGTAATTGAGCGCCGCGACTTCGGCGAAAAACAGTTCCGCCGTGGCGAGCGCATCGCTGAGCGCATTGTGTGCGGCATAACGCGGCAGGTGATGCGCCTCGCGCAAATTAAACAGTCTCAGGGCGGACGGCGGATAGCGCAGGGATTCGCGATCCAGGCGTTTACGCGCCAGCTCCAGCGTGTCTATGATGGGAAAAACCGGCGCCATACCATAGAGCTGGCGACAGGCGGCCTGTAAAAAGGCGCGTTCGATGCGCGCAAAATGCACCAGCATGACATGACCGGCAAGCGCTTCAAGGAGCATTTTTATGGCGGCTTCAAGCGCTTCGCCCTGCGCCTTGGCGTCATCGGTGATCTGGTGGATGGCGACATTTTCTTCGTTAAGTTGGCCTTCTGTGCAGATGATTTGATGGCGTGCGCTGTTAAGCAGGATTTCGTTGTTTTCGATGCGGATAAAACCGATGCTTAGAATCTGGTCTTTTTGAGCGCTGAGTCCGGTGGTTTCAAAGTCTAGCGCCATGATCGGCGTCTGGTCGATGGGGGTGTTTTTATCAGGAAAGGGAACTGAGAGATAATCTTTTAGCGGCCCGTCGGGCGCTTTTTTCAGTAGGCGTTCGCGTTTTGCATTATAGGAAAAATACGAAAAATTCGGAAAAGTCGGGAAATAGCTGGATAAGCGATCAAGCATGGTCGCTGCCCTTAAAAGCGGTGATGCAGGGCGCTTTGCATTGTTTGTATGACCTTGAAAGCGTCTTTCATGTGCTCGCGCTCGAGCCTTGAGATTTCAGATGGCGCCATGTAATTATCCGGCGTTTTGCCAGCGTCAATCTGTTTGGCCTGATGTTCGATGCGCAGGGTGGCGAGAAACTCAAAGGCGTCCAGCAGGTTGGCGGAGCCTTCCTTGCTGAGTGATTGGGTTCCGGCTGCTTTTTCCAGGCGGTCAGCGGTATTAACGGAGTCTATGCCTTCGGCTAGCGCATAGATTCTCGCTAGGTCAACGATGGGAACAATGCCGTTGTGTTTTAAATCCAGCGTGTCATTGTGCTCGCCGTCGTTGATTAACACAAAATCACGAAAAAAACCCAAAGGTGGGCGCAGCTTCAAGGCGTTTTGGATCAGTAACCCAATAAACAGCGTGTTTTTTCTGGTTTTTTTCAGCACTTTTTTGCGGATTTTGTTCAACAGTGATTTGTCGCCGTAAACCGTGCGCAAATCAAAGAATATGCTGGAATACATCAGCGCCTTAGGCTCAGGATGATCAATCCAGCGGTCAAAATAGCTTTGCCAGACGCGCCGGGTTTGACGCCATTTAGGCGTGATCGCCATGACCTCGCCGGGGCAGTAAATGAAGCCGCACTCGTTTAAACCATCACAAACGAATTTCGCCAGTTGCGCAAACCAGGGTTCATCTTCGGCTTGCAACTGGTCGGAGATGATCAATCCATTGTCCTGGTCCGAATGCGAGGTTTGTTCGCGGCGCGCCTGTGAGCCTGCGGCGACCCATGCGTAGGGAACCGGAGGAGGCCCCAGCTTCTTCTCAGCCATTTCAATCAGGCGCACCGTAATGGCGGTGGTTATGGCGCTGACGCTGTTGCCAACGTGTTCGGCGGTTGCGCCCATCTTGACCAATTGTGCCTGCAGGTAAGGGATCTGGGCGCTATGCTCAGCCATTGTTTTGATCGAGTCAGCGCGGCGAATGGCGCTAACCAGATAAACAGAATTCTTGCTTTCGCTGCGCATCAGGTCGGTGATATTGATCACGCCGGTCGGCTTTACGCTGTTCTTGCCATCATCATCGTTGCCAAGGGATGTATCACAAACCGGTAAATGATGGATATGCTTGCGCGTCATCAGCATTAGCGCATCGAACGCCAGCGTATCGCCCGGAATGCTGATCACCTTGTCGCTCATGATGTTATCGACTGGTTCATCGCTGGAAAGACCCGTTGCAACGCAACGTGCGCGAAAATCCTTGTCGGTGATAATGCCAAGCAGGTTTCCATCGGTGGACACGACCAGCAAACAGGAGTTATTGTCCTTGGACATTTTCTGCGCCGCTTCGCGAATTGTTGCGCCGCTTGGAATGGTGACAGCTTCTCCATGAAGCAGCTCGCTCACCCGGGTGTACATCAGGCTGGATTGCAGACTCGCCTGTTGCTGTCTGTTGGAGGAAATTGAGTTGACCGCCTGTTTGAGGCGCTGCGATGCGGATTCCTTAAAAAAGGACCGGATGTAAGGATAGTCCCGGGTAATGTCAAACAGCGTCTGGCAATCAAGCGCATATACCAGGCTATCTTCATCAGCAATGAATTTTTCTTTCTCCGGAATAGCCGTATTGATATCGTGAGTAAAACAGGGCGCGCTGTAAAAATCGCCTTCGGCCAGCTTTTCGATTAACGCATCCTGTGCGGAAAAGTGTGAAATCGCGCCGGTGCGGATCAGGTAGAAACGCGGCCCGTTTGTATTCGTAGGCGGGAAAGCAGAGCCACGGCGAATATAACGGATGGCGGTGTTTTCGGTGAGTTCCTCAACCAGTTTAATGGGCAGACGATCAAAAGGCGGAATCGCCGCCATGAAGTCCCTGATTTCCTTGAGTTCGATTTCCACGGTTTATTTTTCTATATGAATATGGGCGTTGTTTATTTCACCCAGATAGCTTACTTTATTAATCATGACCATGAGTCGTAATTTGTCGACATTTTGCAATGCTGATGAATCCACTTGCATGCGCCAGTTCAAGGCGTCGCCATCCTGTTTTAATTTATACAGTTTTTCCGGCTGCGCACCCTGTTTGTTATAAACCAGTGAAATAACCACATTGCTTACCGGATGTGTGGTAGCGAGCTTGATTCCTTGTTTGTTTTCCGCCAGATTGAGCAAAAAATCGCCATTTCCCAGCTTGCATTCTCCTGACTTGATTTCGCATCTCCCCTGTGGCGCAAGTTTTAAATAGCGTTCTTCGCCAAACTGTTTTTTCATTTTTGCATCGGCGTAATAACCGGCGGCGATATAACCGCCGATGGCCAGAAACGGGGCGATGACGATGGCGAGTTTTGTGTGTTTGTTCATGGTTTGGTAAAGGGCATCTCAATTAATAGGGTGTTTCTTCTGCAAGACTACACGCTATCATATCCTAGCAGGCTGTAGAAATACTACTTAGACGGCACGAAGCTGCGTTAAAATAGCCCTCAAAATGCTCATTTATTCCAGTAAACTGCGATTTTTCGGCATGGTGCAACGTGATCCTTCGCATGAAGTGCAACTCGCGAGCATGCGCGGATCTACTGCCTGGTGCGTCGTTTAGCTGACGTGTTCGAGAAAAATGATGGGAAATTAACCCTGGTCGCCTTGCGTTGTGTGCGTCTCTCGTTTGACTGGCGTCTTTTTGATGTCGCATGGCCCATGGTATTCTTCAGGCACGTTATCGGGGCATTTTCCGCATTGGCTGTTTCCGGGTACGGCGAAATCAATTTTTCGCGGGTAGGGCAGATCCAGATTATTCATGATGTTGACAAATTCTTCTTCTGACTTGTTGTTCCCAAGGCGCGGATTGCGCTGTTTTTCCTGACCGATAGTGCTGATCTGGCGTCCTTCATAGTCATGACCTGGATAAACCAGCGTTTCATCATCGAGTGTGAAAAATTTATCATGAATGCTTCGATAAAGCGCATGTGGGTCGCCTGACTGGAAATCAGTTCTGCCGCAAGCCTCAATAAGCAAGGCATCACCGGAAAACAGCAGTGTGTGCGTATTCGATTTCAACAGATAAGCGTGGTGAGTGCTGGTGTGGCCTGGCGTAAATAAAGGATGCAATTGTATATTGCCGACCTGAAAAATCTCGCTTTCCTTTACGCCCAGGTCAACGCAGTCGAGTTTATCCATGGCGGGCGCTGCAATCTGGGTATTTGCTAGTGCTTTCATTTTCAACGCGCCCGTGAGGTGATCAGCGTGAATATGTGTTTCCAGCGTATAGGCAGGCTTTAATCCCAGCGAATGGATCGTTTCAATATCTCGTTCAACCGTATCAATAACGGGATCTATCAGTACCGTTTCGCCGCTTTCTTCACAACCCAGCAGATAGGTATAGGTGCAGGAATCAGGTTCAAAGAGCTGTTTGAAAATCATCAGCGTTTCTCCATTTTATGTGTTCCGAACGAGTCTATAGGCAGGCAACTGTTGCTGCATTGAGAATGCGCACTCTGGATATGTTTTCAAATCAAATCCGAATGTCTGGCTATCAGGAATTCCGCTAGTCAAGATTGGGCGCTTTTCTAGCAAGTTTCAGCAACAGTCTCCTGATTTATCCAGTAAAAATATCTTTGTATCCGGCATAAACCGCACCTGTGAGAACCGGCGCAAGGATTAACCATCCCAGGGCAAAGGGGATCGTAGCAATAATCGCCAGAATCAAGGCTACAATGCCATAAACCAGGAACGGGATAATGTTTCTCAGGCAGCCCTTAAAACTGAGTTTCATGGCTTCGACTGCGCCCAGATTGTGTCTCACAACAAGCGCTGGAGCGAAGTAATAGGCCATCGCCAGCGGAATAGCGAGTCCCAGCGCAACCAGCACGGCGAGTCCGCCAGTTAATCCCAGGGCCTGCATTTGTTCGGGAGAAGGCGCCGCATCCGGCCCCATGGCTGCGAGTTCGGTAAACTGGCCTGCGCCGCCAAACATCATCATCAGTAGCCCTGCTATCAACATGATCACAATCATGCCGACCAGGTAGAGAAGGCCAATTAGCGCGAGGTTGCCTGCGTCTTTCTGGAAGCCCGCAAACAGGTGGTTGACTGTCAGTGGTTTGTTTTGATCCAACGCGGCGCATCCCAACATGAGACCGCCCATAAATATAGGCGACAGTATATTGCTCGCCAGTCCGCCCAGTATCGGTATTAAAGCCAGTAACATCATCAGCGCAATCATGATGATGATGTTTACAATCCAGATGAGCGGGCTGGCCTTGAAATAGCCAAAACCTTCCTGAATCCATCCCAGTCCTCTGCCAGCAGGCAGCTTTTTGGGTTCGACCAATGTTGGTTCGCTGGCGTCAATCGGGTCGGCAACGGTTGTCTCTGGCGGCAAATAGGGATTATCAGCCATGATTTTCTCCTTGGTTTATTTATGAGGTCTATCAATTGGACTAAAGATTAAAGATAGCAGAATTTAGTATGGTTTATCGTGGTAATTTAGTGTGATTTACAGGGAATTTTAATAACAGTCTCAGAGAGGCGTATACTTGGAATTGTATGCTGGTTCAAAACAGTGAGAATAGGATGATTGATTTTTTAAAAAATCTGCTGCAACTTAGTCTGGAGGCGGCTCCCTGGCTGGTATTGGGATTGCTAATTGGCGGCCTGATCAAGGCGTTGATTCCTGCTTCCCTGCTACAACGGCATTTAAGCGGCAAGGGATTTGGCGCTGTTTTCAAGGCGGCCCTGTTTGGCGCGCCTTTACCCTTGTGTTCGTGTGGCGTGATTCCTGCAGCGCTGGGTTTGCGTCGCGCAGGCGCTTCAAAACCTGCAACTATTTCCTTTCTGGTGTCGACGCCTGAAACCGGGGTGGATTCGGTCAGTATTTCCTATGCATTGTTAGGTCCTTTTATGGCGGTTGTACGTCCCGTGGCTGCGATAGTATCCGCCGTGACGGCCGGCCTACTGGTTGGAAAAGCCGAAGATGAAAGCGACGCAATGCCAGTCGAGAATGGGCGCTCAGATGGAAACGCGGCGGGTTCATCTTGTTGTGGCGCAGACGTTAAACCAGAAAAAACTGCGGAGATGTCCTGTTGCAGTGCTGAAGCCGTTGAAGAGTCATCCTGCTGTAGCGCGCATTCCATCGAAACAATACAGCCTGAAAAGCAAGGCGCATGCTGTGGATCTTCTGAAGCTACAACTGCAAAAAACGAATCTGATTCATGCTGCAGCGCTCCGAAAACTTTTAATCATAAACCTGAAACGTTCCTGCAGAAAGCCTGGGACGGCATCGTTTATTCTTTCGTCGATTTATTCAATCAGGTCCTGTTCTGGCTGTTTGTCGGCCTGGTTTTCGCCGCACTGGTCAAAACCTTTGTGCCTGTCACTTTCCTTGCCGAATGGGGTAGCGGACTACCAGCGATGCTGGTGATGCTGGTGATTGGCATCCCTATGTACGTTTGCGCCACTGCGTCTACGCCAATTGCGGCGGGTCTGCTTCTTGCGGGCGTTTCTCCGGGCACAGCCATGGTGTTTCTAATGGCGGGGCCAGCGACCAATATTTCAACCCTCGGCGTGATCGGCAAGGAACTGGGTAAGCGTTCCTTGTACGCCTATCTCGCAGGCGTTGGCGCAATTACTTTGCTTACAGGCTTCGTGGTCGATTTTCTGGTGAGGCGCTGGCAGCTTGATATACAGGCGCAGATTGCGCATGGCGCCGACATGGTTCCACCTGTTATTGCCTGGGCGGCGCTGGTGTTGCTGCTTGGGGTAGCGCTTAAATTGCGTCTCGGAAAGTTTTTTCTCAGGCCGGCGGCGGGTTGAGAGGGCGTTTTTTATTCTACATTGTGTAGGTTCTCAGTTTGTATTTGGTGTTTTCGTATCCGGCAGGCTTTACATGACACATGCTGATATCCGGAAATCCTTATATGGCTGGACAATGTCTGTGGAGCAGACATCAAAGTCGTCCGGCGAATTCGGCCGGCGTCTCAATGGGATAAATGTCGCGCAAAGCCAGCAAATCCTTGTCCCCGGAAATCAGAAAATCGGCCTTGGCCGCAATTAGGCTCGCAAGGATAGGGCTGTCGTCAGGATCTGTTGGAACCTCGACTTCAATATCTGAGATATCGACAATTTCAACACGCAGACAAAGTTGGCGGATAAACTCCTGAATCCGGTTTTCATCCCATTTTAGTATTTTTCTGATCCTGGGATAGGCCAGTACGCGCGCAGTTTCCGCTAATTGAAATTCAGAAAAAACCAGCTCAAAGCTATGGTTATCCCATGCAGCCAGGATTTTACCCGGGATGCCGCCAGGTGAAGCCAGACCGGATAAAAAGACATTCGTGTCAAGCACGATTTTCATTGATGACGGGTTTTATCGACAGCTTCATTCATGAGTTCTTCGACTTCGGTATCACTCATTCCGGAAAATGCATCGGAAAAGTTTGTGCGTAATTGATTGAAGTTCTCATCCAGGCGGCGCAGGCGTTCAAACAGCTCAATATCAATCAACGCTGCAATGGGTTTGCCGCTTTTGGTGATCATCACCGAATCACCTCGGTATTGAATTTCATTGAGCAGCTCCCCAAGGTTATTGCGAACTGTCATTGCTGGAGCTTCACGAATCATTTGACTACCTCAATTATGCTGATTAGGTTAATTCTACCACAGCCTATCCAGCCGCCACAATACAAACGCAAGGCCAACCAGGATCACTTGTGCGCCAGCGAAATTTTCTGGATGTGGTCCCAGCAGGGCGACAATAAAGCTGACCGAAAGGCCGTTAAAGCCCATCTGGATAAAGCTCTGCATTGCCGCTGCGCTGCCGCGGTTGTCGGGAAAGCAGTCGATAATCAGAATGCTGAAAATCGGCATGATGGCGGCCAGGCAGGTAGAGTAGAAAATCAGCGGAATCAGCAGGCTGTAGATGCTGGCGTGCAACAGTTGGGTCAGTAAAAAATTCAGCAAGGCGATGATCAGCATCAGGCTTAAAAACAGATTGATCATTTGCGCGTTGTTGAGGCGTTTGATGAGTCGCGCGGAAATGAATGCGCCGATCATGATGCCGGAGACGACCGGAATGAATAGAATGTAAAATTGATCCGGCTGGAACTTGAGTATATTGAACAACAACGTCGGCGCGCCCGCAACATAGAGGAAAAAGCTGGAAAAGGCGAACGCCAGAATAAACACCAGGCGCAAATAATGCTGATTGCGTAATGTTGCCGAATACACTTTAAGCACCTTGAGGATGTGTATTGAATTGCGTTTTTTATATTGCAGCGATTCGGGAATGTTCCATAAGGTAAATAAAGACAAGGCGAAGGCGTAAAACGCCAGGAACCAGAATACCGAACGCCAGCCGAAGGCGTCATGCAACCAGCCGCCAACCAGTGGCGCAATCGCGGGAGCGGCGGCGAACAGGATCATCGCCTGCGCCATGACTTTTTGCGCATCCTGGGTTTCAAGTTGGTCGCGCACCATGGAGCGTCCTGCAATCAGCGATCCGCCGATGCCCAGGCCCTGAAGAATGCGAAATAACAGAAAATGCTCATAATTATCTGCGAAGGCGCAGCCTATCGAGGCCAGTAAATAACTACCCAGCGCCAGAAGTATTACCGGTTTGCGACCGATGCGGTCGGTAATTGCGCCCCAGATCAGCGTTGCGAAGGCAAAGGCGATCAAGTAGCCGCCCAGTGTTTGCGTCATCAAGGCGCGGCTTACGCCAAAATCCTGCTCCATGCTTTCGAAGGAGGGCAGATAGGTGTCGATGGTGAATGGCCCGATCATGGAAAGCGTCGAGATCAAAAGTGTTAGACGCCGTTTCAGGTTTTTTTCCTGGGTCATGGGGGGCTTTTGTTTACAACCCCAGCAGATTTTTGCAACCCCAGCGGATCGTCGGGATCAATGCCGTCCATGAACGGTTTTTTACGATCCATATTGGTCACTTGATAAGTTAATCCCATCCAGTTCGCCATGATTGCTGCGGCGGTGTCGTGCCAGCTGTTGTCGATATGATCCAGCACCAGTTTTTCGGGAAAAACAGGCGGTTCTGTCGATTCATCAATCGCTTTGCACAGGCGATAGCGGTATTCTTCAAAAATCGCCTTGCTGTGTAAATCAAAATAGTGTTTGGGGAAGGGCGGAAATTTCGGCGGGGCGTCGCGTTTATCCTGTTTAAACTGATTGTATTGAAATGAGAAAACGCCAACTTCGCGCTTATATTCCTTTAACAGGCTGATGCTGTCGTATTCGGGATGCCCCTGAAAATAAACGCGACGGAAACCATCCGGGCTGACCGCCATCTGTACGCCTGCCTCCGTGCTTTCGGCGAGAATAGGTAGACCCGCCGACTCGAACTGTTCGCGGTCAACCTGGTTAAATCGTGAATGCGGCACATCAAAGCGGGTATTGACGCCATGCACCAGCGGATGAGATTGCTTGGTGACGCGATGGCTGAACACGCCCCAGCGCTTGTGGCGAAGGTGGCGGCGAGGTTGGTGATAATGCAGCTCCAGTGAAGCATGGGTCGCCAGGCAGGAGCACAACGTTGAGGTGACATTTTCGTGCGCCCAGGCGAACACCTCGCTCAACGGCTTCCAGAAAATTTCGTCAGACAATTTTGGGCGGGTCACGTTAGCGCCGGTGATGATCAGCGCATCCAGTCCCATCGCCTGAATTTCCTCAAAACTGGCGTAATGTTTATCTATATGTGTTTGCGCTTTTTCGCCGCGCTTGAACACCGGCAAGGTAAATGGATGCACATAAAACTGCGCTATCGGATTGCTTTCTCCGATCAGACGGAAAAACTGGCGTTCAGTCGCCTCCAGCGCCGCATCCGGCATCATGTTCAGCAGGCCGATATGCAGTCCGCGGATTTCCTGCTTGTGCGCTTCGCCATCCTTGAGGACGATATAGCCTTCCTGACGCAGGCGTTCGAAAGTCGGTAGTTTGTTATGTTCAACCAATGGCATGATGCATCAGCCCCCTAGCGCTGTTTCAACCAGAGCCAGAAAATCAGCTTCTGATTCTATCTGATATAAATCTTCGGTTTTAATGGTGTAGCCGTATTTTTCGGCAATCGCCTCATAACGCGGGATGCGCGCATAAAAAAGGCGCGGGAACACCCAGCGCACAAAGTCATCCGGGTTAATCATGGCGACGTATTCCAGATCGTTTTCGTCCATGTAAATTGCAAGTTGCTGATCCAAAAACTCAGGCCTGTAATAGAGCGGCTTGGGCGATGTTCTGGCGCGCTCGATCAGACGTTGCTCGTCCTGTTTGCTCGCTTTGATATAAATGAACACGGTGTGCCCGGCAAGCATCTCAAGGATCGACTCGTCCTCGAGCTCGCACAGGCTGCCGCCCGCATCGTTGATAAAGTGGTTAAAACCATAAATCCGGCGCGCTTTCTGGATGAATTCGGGCACATCCTGCATCGCTCTGGTTTCGGCTTCAAGATGCAAAGCCTGACGATGCTTAAACTCCTGTAATGACAAACCGCCGAGCTCTGGATCACCCAGTTTGCCGATAAAAGTGGATACCGGTTTTAAGTGATCGACCGTAATATTATTATTGATAAAGATTGAATCTGAACGTAACAGGTCGCGCAAGAAGGGCACCTGCATCGCCTTTATTTTGATGTTGTCAAGAATCGGCTCATTCAGGTAGCGCGTGCCGATGCGGTAATCCCCCGAATAATGAAACCAGTCGTTCTGGCGCAAAATATTGGAAAGATGCGTTTTTCCGACTCCCGACATGCCCAGCAGAGTGATGGATTTATGTTCCAGAGT
>JANTHA010000045.1 GCA_024762625.1 Thiotrichaceae bacterium | reverse complement strand
TTATTTGCCTTTCTGGATTAGCATGGGGAATTATAAATAAGAATTAATGAACGTGTGCTGAACCTCTTTTTTATTTTTATGACAGTAAAAAAATATATTCTGTTCAATAAAAAAAGGGTCTTTTCTGACCCTTTTGTAAAATTTTGAAAAGCTTAACCTTGTTTAAGGTGCAAACGACTTGACAGGATCCATTTCAGTGGGCCTTTTAGCAGGGGTAGAACCATCTTTATCCGCCGTTAATAACCCTTGACGCAATTTACCATTCGCATCCAGACAAACCAGATTATATTTTGGCAAAACACTTCCTATATTCTGACCGATAAGCGCATTACGGATATTCTGTTCTCCCGTAATAGTTGTCGCACCAACTTTAATCGAAACAAAATCCACTTTTACTTCCTGAGCCTTTCCGCCTGCGCAAGTATTAGCCACATTAATTTCGTTCTGATACTCAACTGTCGCTTTAGCATTTACGACAACTGGGTCTCCTGGCTGACAATTTGGAGTTCGCCAAACACTAATATCATTGTCCAAAGATTCGCTATTGATTTTCCATACCTGTTTAAATGAGCGTGAGTTGGTGCTTGCTTCGCAATCGCCTTTCCAGGTACCGTTAAATTTAGTCACTGTGGGTGTGCCGCCGCCTCCGCCGCCACACGCAGATAGCCCTAACACCAGAGCTGATGCCAAACCCATCGATATCATTGATTTTTTCATAAATAATCCCCTTTCAGAATATTTGTTATTAATAAAATTAGCTGCGCGTCAGAATATAATGCAGCCATAAACAAAAAGCAAACTCGTATCCTACAGTCTTAAATCATCACTGGGCTAATACCTTGAAGCCTTGCTCTACGGTATTTCCCGCTTCATCAACCAGCGTCAACTTATGCTCTCCCGCCGAAGCATAGATCATTTGCTCATGGAATGTCCGTGTTTCTCCCAGATAACGGCTATCCAGATGCCAGAAAACGCGCGCATCCGGTTTCCGGTGGATAGCCTTAAACAAGGTTTTACCGCGTTTTCCCGAAAGCTCAACGGGAATCACGATCTGGGTATTGGCGCGTGGATAAATCAACGACATGGGCTTATCCATGGAGGCGCTATCGGTCTGGCTTACAAGCCGTCCCTCGCAGTCCACTCGCCATGGCGGCAATGGCTTGTAGTCCGGGTTGGATTGCTGGTAATAGAATGCCTGATCTGGCGGCAACACAAACCAGGATTGATGCCGCATATGACTGATTGATTCGCAGCCGCCATGCACTTGTTTTTCACCAGATGCATCCAGATGCGCCAGCCTGTGATAGGGACTGACCTGATCGAAATGACTGGTTTTGGGAATCAGATAATCCATTGCCGCACAATGTCCATTTACCAGATAACCATCATCCTTACAGATCGAGACCCGTTTCATTTGCTCAAGCGGTTTTCTGAACCAGCCGCCATCTAGATCCAGGCGGTTGAAAACATCAAATAATATGGGCGCCGCAACTTTAACCCCCGTCATTCCCTGACGCCCTTCCCCTGCGGCGTTGCCAACCCACACTCCCACCGTGTATTGCGGTGTGGCGCCTATCGCCCAGGCATCGCGATGGCCGAAGCTGGTGCCGGTTTTCCAGGCGATTTTATGGCTGCTGCTAAAGCGCTTCCAGTAACCTTCCGCGCCGGGGCGCGTGACTTCCAGCAATGCCTGCAGGGTCATCCAGGCGCTTGGCGGGCTAATCGGATCAATGCGACGCGTTTCAGTGTTTGCGTCTTTAAGGACAACCGCCTGGCGATAAAATTTGTGTTGATCCGGAGCGCCTTGCTGCGCCCTGTTCGCCAGATTGGCGTATAAGCCAGTCAGCTCCCACAGCGTTCCTTCAGCGCCGCCTAAAATCAGCGGCAGACCGTATTCGCGGGAGCGCCGCTTCAGCGTCGTCATACCCATTTGCCGTAATGTGGAAAGAAAACGCTCCACGCCGTAAGCGCTGAGCATGTTAACCGCCGGTATATTGAGCGAACTCGCCAAGGCCTTTTTGGCGCGCACCGCGCCGCGAAATCGCCGGTCATAGTTTTTGGGCCGGTAGCCGGAATACCTGACCGGCGCATCAGCCACCAGCGTTTCCGGCAGTATTTCGCCGTGTTCAATCATGCTCGCAAACAGGAACGGCTTGAGCGTGCTGCCGGTGCTGCGCGGACGCTGAATCAGGTCAATCGCCTGTCCATGTTGAGCCTGATGGATGCTGACCGGCGTATTGCCGACATAGGCCTTGACTTCAAAACTGTGGTTATCAATTACCAATATCGCCAGATTATGAATATCCTTGAGCGCCAGCGATTCGCCATGATAGCGGGCGATTTCATTGATTTGCTGCTGCAATAACGCATCCAGAGTCGTTACAAAACGCTTTTGGCGGCTGTATAATTTATACTCAATATGCCCCTGATTTTTCTCCTTGCTTTGTGAAACGCCACTAGCCCTCAGTTTTCCAGACGCCAGCGTCGCCAGTAAATGTGGCGCTAGTCGCGGCAACAATCTAGGCTTTTGAGGCAAGGGTTCGGCAATCGCCAGCTGATACTCCAGCTTTGAAATGGTTTTGTTCTGGTACAGTTTTTTCAAAAGATGATCGCGCCTTAGCTTGAGACGTTCGCGCTTGCGGCCAGGATGAATCAATCCGGGACTGTTCGGCAATACGGCAAGCATGGCGCTTTCCGCCCACGAGAGCTGCTCCGGAGAACGTCCAAAATAGCGCCAGGCCGCTGCTTCCAGTCCCACCACATTACCGCCGAAAGGGGCGTAGCTTGCATACAGGGCCAATATTTGACCCTTGCTGTAGCGGGTTTCGAGGCGCAACGCGCGCATCGCTTCCAGGATTTTATTCAGCAAGGTGCGTTCGGGATTATGTGACGCCAATCGGATTACCTGCATGGAAAGTGTGCTTGCGCCGCTGACTACTTTGCCACGTCTAAAATTTAGCCTGATGGCGCGCGCTATCGCCAGCGGATCCACGCCAAGGTGATGCCAGTAACGCTTGTCTTCAAACGCGATAATACTGCTTGCAAACTTAGGCGGAACCCGTTTGAGCGGCGGAAAACGCCATTGTTCATCGCTCGCGATATGAGCGCCCAGCAATCTATTATTGCGATCCAGCAAAATGCTGGACACCGGCTCTTTAAACAACGGCTCCGGCAGACAGGCGTAAAAAACGGCCAGCGCCGCCAGCAGCAGGCCTGAGAGCCAGTAACGTTTATTTCGCCATATGCTACGACCGAGCATGGTTAAACCTTTGCGTTATTGCGTCGTTTCCACCCTGATCCATTTTTCAAGCAATTTACGACCCTTGAAACGTATCAGGTACCAGCGGGTGTTATCGGCGGCTTTTTTAAAATCAAGCACCTCGGCGAGGTCGCCCCTGACCAGATACATACCGCTTTTACTGTTTTCTTCGGGACGATCATAGAGCCAGGATTTTTCAGTCCTTATGACGACTTCTTTGGGATACTTGTTATTGCTTTCCTCATCGTTGTTTTCGTTGTTGTCAGACGCCGGTTCCGGGGGCTGCTCCTTAACAATTGTTATCCATCTCCCCGGTTGACGCGCCTGCATTTTGCCATCGTACATGGCTTCCACATTGATGGCGGGCAGATAATAGCGGCCCTGATACGAAGCATTCGCAACCAGGTGGAAACGTTTCATTTCGCCCGGCTCAAGCGAGAAATAATAGTGTACCCGGTCATCGCGCAAATCCTTGTAATCATATTTGGCCTTCGCGCCTGAAGCTTCCCCCGTCGAAATGATTTCCATACCGGCTGCAACCGGAATGGTCAGAGCGATATTGTCGCTTTCACGCGAGCTTTCATTTACCACCGTAACGCTGAGCCGAATATCCTGTCCCTGGGCGATTGGCTGGTTTATATCCTGCTCCTCCCATGCATCCGCAGAGCCCGATTTATCTTTTACTCGCGATTCATAACGGGTTGCCAAACTCAGACCTTGAGTCACTGCCTGTTCATCACCAGCGGCGGGAACGCCCAGGTTGATCAGTGTAGCAAACAGCTTGACGGCGCTGCTGTTTTCAACCTTGAGCGCATTCTGAAAACCAACAGCAGCGCTGTAGAACGGTTTTTCGCTATCAACCTGTTCTACCTTACCTCCCTGCGTGATTTTTGCGCTAAAGCGACTGGTATCCCCGCCCAGATAGCGGGATACAGACATCAGCGCCCAGGCAATTCCCTGGGTGCTCTGAAACTTGTCGCCCTGCATTTCATCAGCGATTTTTTCCAGCAGGCGGTTAGCGTCCTGTTTTTTATTGAGCGCAACCAGACTCTCCAGTTGAATACCCAGATCGCCCAGGGTGGAACTAAAGGTTCTATCCGGCTTGTCCACAGCATCGACTCCAGCTTGCAAACCCTGCAAAAGGGCTTGCGCCGCTTGCGGCTGAGAGGCGGTCTGATAAGCAGAGGCCAGCAACCAGCGCGCCTTGTTATTGAGCTTGCTGGATTCTCGCAAACGGTTCATTGCGCCCATTTGCGGCTTGCCCGCCAGCGCCAGCACATAAAGCCGGTAGGCCTGTACATGCGAATATTGCGCGCTACCGGAAAGATAAGCCTGCGCCGTGTCAATCTGGTAGTCAATCCATTCAGACAGCAATTCCGGGGGAACCAGATAGCCCAGTTTTTGCGCCTCAATCAGGAAGTGACCTGCATAAATGCTGGCCCAGTCATTGCTTTCCCTGCCGCCTGGCCAGTAGCTGAAGTTGCCTGCGCCATTCTGAAAACGGGTCAGACGTTCTATCGCCTTGTTGACGTGGTATTCGATATCCTGCTTGCGCTTGTCATCCAGCGATATCACCTTCGACAGGTAAAGCTGGGGAAATGCAGACGATGTTGTCTGTTCCAGGCAACCATGCGGATAGCGGATCAGGAAACGCAAGCGTTTTTCGAGATTCAGGGAGGGTACTGAAGACAGCTCCAGCAAGGCGTGATTGCTTCCTTCCAGACCAAAGGGCTTAAGCTCTGTCTGCCAACTCTCGCCCGCCTCAATGACCTGACTGGTGGCGCGGGTAGTTTCCTGGTTCGCCTGGCGAACTTCGACTGTGACATCAACCAGTGATTGATGCGGCCCTCCGCCATCTTCGCTACTGGCAATAAACTTCAGATGTGTTGTAGCGGCTTTTTGCGCCGTTTTCAGACGAATGAAACCAATCTTGTCGCCCGCTCCGTCAAAATGCAACGTTTGCGTTTTTTCGCCCAAAGGTTGCGCCAGACCATCGGTTTCAACGCTCAGTGAAACCGTCTTGATCGCATCATTCATCACAAATAGGTTAAGCGGTACGCTGACTTCTTCGCCCGGCCCCAGTACCCTCGGCAAACTCGCCTGGAGCATTAGCGGCTGGCGCACAAACACCGATTGCTGCGCCTTGCCATAAGCGCCTTTTTCAGCCGCCACCAGCATCACGCGCACCGCACCCAGATAGGCGGGCAGCTTTATTTCATGTTCTTTGCTTTCGCCTGCGTTGAGATGGAACGGACCAAGCACCTGAACCACGGGCGGGAAACGCCGCTTTTTACTGTCTTCATTATCAATTTCCGCTTCATCGCCGCCGCCCAGCGCAATCATGCGCTCCAGCTTGCCGCCATAAGCACCGATCACCTCGTCAAATAAATCCCAGGTTTTAACGCCGAGCGCTTCCTTGCTGTAAAAATAGCGGTGCAAATCAGGTGTTTTGAAAGCGGTCAGACCCAGCAAGCCTTCGTCAACAATCGCCAGCGTATAATTCATCGCCTTGCCCATCGCCTCGCTGACCTTGATGATCTGGGTCGATTCTGGCTTCCACTCGGGCGCAACATCCAGAACCGGTTTCAGATAAGTGGCGGGATCGTCAACCTGCAAGGGTATGATGCCATAAAGCCGGATCGGACGGTCATTCTGCTTATCCTTATGTGGCTGCAACAAGGTGATATGCACATAAGCGCTCGGCGACATCCTGGCCGTTATGGGTATTTCGAGCTTGTTTTTTTGCTGTTTTCCAGTTGCGCCATTAAATTCCAGCCAGCGCTGTTGCAAAATTTCACTGCCGGTCTCCACGCTAAACAGCGCGCGTCCCTTAACGATTTCAGGTAGCTGGATCACGGCGGTTTCGCCCACTTTGTAAGCTGGTTTATCCGAGAAAAAACTCAGGCGGCTGGCCGCACCGCTTCCCTGTTCCTGTGCGCGTCCCGCCCAGCCCGGCCAGTCGATATAAACCGTTTGACCAGCGCAATGTTTGCCTTCCAGATCGCAGACGCGCACCAGATAACGTCCCCATTCAGGATACTTAATACTAAACTGCCAGCTGCCCTTGCCGTCTTTGGTGCTGATGATGGCCTGTTGTAGTAAGCCGGTGTTTTTACCATCAGCAAACTCGGCCAGGCTTTCACCCGATTTATCCCACCACCATTTCCAGTTTATTTTATACAGTTTCACCTCGACCTGGTTAAGGGATACTGGCTCGCCTCTGGCGCTCAAACTGGCGATTTCCACCGTGTGAACCTTATCAGTGAGCAACATATTGCGCGTGGCGTCGCCTTTTGGCAATTTGACGCCCACATAGTTATCAAACGGATGGTAATCAAACGTACTACGGCTGATGCTGAATGCGCCGCCCTGTTCGAATACCCGCGTGGTAAAGGTTGCTTTCAATGACCCGGGCGGCAATGTTTTAGGCTGAATGTCTTTTTCAAATTGCAGATAGCCTGCGTCATCAAGCCTGCCTTGCAATAACATTTTATCGCTACTTTTCAGGCGACGCGCCGGATCGTCAAAACTGAAATCAGAAAAACGGCCAAACTTCGTTTTCCTGGGAGAAAAGCGCAACGAAAGATCGGCTTTTAACTGACTCGCCCGTGCGCCGTGCAGCCATTGCGCAAACAGTTTGCCTTTGACCTTGCCATCGCTGTGATAAAGAACATCCTGCGCTTGATCGTTGGCGGGGTTGAGGAATGACAGGTCGATTTTGAGACGGTTGGGGCGCACCGTCTCAATCTGCAATGATTTTCTGAAAACGCTGCCGCCCAGGATCGCCTTGGCCATCCAATTGCCTGTTTCAGCTTTTTCATCAGTTTTGAAATCAAACCTGTAAAAACCGCCGACCGAATCCGTGCTGGTTTTGACCGCAACCACCTTACCGCGCGGATCAATCAGTTTCATGGCGACCGGATGACCTTCCGGTATAGCACCGGTTTTGTCCTCCAGAACAAAAGTCAGGTGAATCGTATCGCCGGGCCGCCAGACGCCGCGCTCACCATAGATATAAGCCTTGAGCCCTTTCTTTGTTTTTTTGCCGCCCACATCAAACTGGCTGACGGCAAGCGCCGTTTTCGCATTAACTTTAAGATAGGCGATATCGTCAAATTTCCTGGCTGTCAGTAAAAACGGAGTTGTCGCAAGCTTTATACTGGCAAAACCCGCGCCATCCGATTTCGCCTTGCCCAATAGCCGTCCCTGATAGTTGCGCACCTCAAAATCAACGCCCGTTAGCGGCTCGGCGGTGCGAATATCCGTGGAAATTATTTGTAGATTGCCCTGAGCGTCCTGCTTGGCGATCAAGCCGATGTTGCTGGCGATAAAATTCTGACTGGCGATGGTTTTGCTGCGGTTATATTTGTAATAGGCTTTCTTGCAAGGGTCATTGCGGTCGTTCCAGCGGTAATCGTAGTAATTTTCTTCCTCCGCATAAGCACTCACGCCATCCCAGCCGCTAGCTTGCTGAACACCATTATCTTCCAGGTTTTTAAGCGGCGGGAGTTTATCCTCCGCATTTGTTTTCCTGGTTTTTTTGATACTGTTTTTCGGACAGACATAGCTTGAATAGGGCTGCCTGATTTCTAGCGTGAGACGCAACAAGCCGCCCTTTCGCCCTTTCATCAGATCAGTTACATTAAAAGTATAGCGGTTCCATTTATTCGGGTCGGCCGCCGTCAGTGGAATAGTCTTGCGCCACAGATAACGTCCGGTGCGACGCGTTTCGTAATCGCCAGAAAGGCGGTTTACCTGCAAAAACTGCCGCATATTCTCAGGATAAATTTCAAATGCGGTAACATCAACCGCATTCGCCGCCACCGCTTCAAAGGGGACTTCCAGCGTAGCGTTTTCCGGCAAAATGGAGCCTTTACCGACAAAACGCACCTGTGGCTTGATGCTATCGAACTTGACATCCTGCTCAAACGACTCCCTTAAAACCTGTCCATTTTCGCCTTTGACGCCCTCGCTTACCGTGACCTTGACGCGCCTTGTTAAATCTTTATTAGGAAATAGTTTAATGATATTGCCCACGATTTGGGTCTTGAATTTATTTTTTCCCAGCGTAACCAGGCCTTTCAAATTCTGTTGCGAATCCAGATTATCCGAGAAACTGATTTCAATATAGGGGTTCGTTGTTTTGCCTGTCGCTATATGCAGATTCACGATTTTGAATTCATTCAGAGCGGGTATGCGAATCTCTTTTTTGCCCTGCGTTTCGATATTAAGCGGCTTTCCATTCCAGCTTAGAACCACATCCGTGGCAAAACTTTCACGCTTGACGCCGCGAATGGTAAACTGATGCTTCCTGCCGCCTGGCTGATGCCGCCACTCAATAGGCAGAGCCTTGCCTTGCTGAGTGGCATGAAGCACCTGCCTTACCTTTTCCGGCGCAACATGATCTGAGACCAGCAGCTCGCCCTTCAAAAGCATCTCTCCCTTGTTGTCAGCTGGCTTTAGCGCAAAGGTTTTTATTTCATATTCAAGCGGTATCACCCGGAATGAAAATTGATACGGCGCAGCATCGTTGGGTACATTTTTCAGACCCGCCGGTTTAATACTGACCTTGTATTTTTCGCCCGCTTTAAGCTTGTTCTGCGGCGTCCAGACGATCTCAGTCTGACTGGCAAAAACCGGTTTGCCATCAATTTTCGGGCTCACATACATCACTTGGGCGGCGTCTTTGCCTACCTTGTCCTGCCCGATGATCTCACGGTTAAAAACGATGCGAATAGGCTGCTCGCTGGAAACAATGCCCTGCGTATGCCAACCGCTTATCGTTTGCCAGTTAAAGGCGTCCTTGTTTTGCGGGTTGCTGTTTGCGGCGTTTGTAGCAGCTGAAATGGAATTCTGACTTTGTTGAGCTTGACCGGCAATCTGCTTTTTATCGGCTTCATTGCCATTATTGTCATTATTACAGGCGGACAAGGCGACCAGAAAAAACAATAATAACATCGTCAGCCTTGTCGAGCGGATAAAAGCTTTGAAAGAATTCATTTCCGGTACTCCCTGTTAACGGCTGTTTTATTTACGTTATATCGCTATTGCCTCTTTAGCACACCACTCAACGAGCTTACTACTGAAGCACTTTATTGCTGCAACGCTTAAGGAAGCACTAATCAAATCAAACGGAATCAATTCAGCAACACCAGATTGTCCCGATGAATTAACTCCAACTCCCCCTGATAACCCAGTATCTCACTGATCCTGGAACTGGGATTTTTACAAAGCTTCAACACATCTTCCCTGGCGTAATTAATAAGACCCCGCGCAATCAAATTGCCATCATGATCCTTACAGTCCACCACATCGCCGCGCCTGAAATCGCCTTCGGCATCTTCAACGCCGATTGGCAATAAACTGGCGCCTTTTTTTTGCACCGAGTGTGCAGCACCCTGATCCAGATGCAGTACGCCGCTGGCATTGA
Source organism: Thiotrichaceae bacterium (assembly GCA_024762625.1). Taxonomy (GTDB): domain Bacteria; phylum Pseudomonadota; class Gammaproteobacteria; order Thiotrichales; family Thiotrichaceae; genus Cocleimonas. The sequence goes on along the minus strand of JANTHA010000045.1, from coordinate 1,560 downwards.
CATGACCCGCAATCCATTGTTTCCGTGCAACCAGCGGCGTGGTGTCAGGAATTAGCAATGTTCCAAGCGTTTCGCCATGTGAAAGTCGCTCTAAAACCTTATCTTCCCTGCCTGATGCAATAACTGTAGCACAACCTGAGCGGGCGGCGCGTTGCGCGGCTGTAATTTTAGTCGTCATGCCGCCGCTGCCAAGGGCTGTGGACACCTTTCCGGCAAAACCGAGCAGGCCCTGATTACAGGCCGAATCTTCACATATCAAGGTAGCGTCTTCATGATGACGCGGATCCTTGTCAAACAGACCCTGTTGATCGGTCAGAATCACCAGCAAATCCGCTTCGACAAGGTTCGCGACCAGCGCCGCAAGCGTATCATTATCCCCGAGACGCATTTCTTCAAGCGCAACCGTGTCGTTTTCATTGATGATCGGCAGGGTTTTCAGCTCTATCAGCGTACGCAGCGTATTCCTCGCATTCAGGTAGCGTCTACGGTTACTCACATCGTCATGGGTAAGCAGAATCTGGGCCGCCTGAATATTGTACTGTTTGAACTCCGACTCGTAAGCTTCTATCAGGCCTGTTTGACCAATAGCGGCGGCGGCCTGCAACTTAGCCAACTCCTTAGGTCGACGTTTCCAGCCCATACGACTCATCCCTTCCGCGACAGAGCCGGAAGAAACCAGAATAATTTCACGTCCCTGTTCACGCAAGCTGGCGATTTGCGCAGACCAGTCTGCGATGGCTTCATAATCCAGACCTGCGCCATCTTTTGTCAGTAACGCGCTACCAATTTTGACAACCCAGCGCTGCGCCTGTTTGGTGTATTTAGTTCTGTTCATGATCCTTTTACGGGTATCTCCAGCGCCTATGTCCGGTTTTCCTGCTGTTCCTGATAATAAGCCTGATCATCCAGATAGCGCATGATATCGTAGGAAAGCTCCTTTGTATTGAGTCCTGTCGCCGCCGAAATCATGTAGACTTTTCCTTTCCAGTCCAATGCCTTGACGATTTTATTACGCCTTCGTTGTTGTTCATCAGGCGGCAACAAATCAATTTTATTCAGTATTAGCCAACGCTCACGCTTGACCAGGTCAGTATCCACGCCCTCGCCCGATGAAGCATTTTCATCGCTATAACGCTGTAATTCCTTTTCAATAATTCTAACAGCCTGGACTGGGTCATCCGCTTCATTCATGGGCGCAATATCAACCAGATGCAATAACAGATGCGTACGCGACAGATGCTTTAAAAACTGAACGCCAAGCCCTGCGCCTTCTGCGGCTCCTTCTATCAAACCTGGAATATCGGCAATCACATAACTTTTGTAGGCGTCAACCTTGACCACGCCGAGATTCGGATAAAGCGTCGTAAACGGATAATCCGCCACCTTGGGGCGCGCTGAGGACAGCGCTGATATCAAGGTGGATTTTCCGGCATTAGGCAAACCCAGCAGACCTACGTCTGCAAGCACTTTCATTTCCAGCCTGAGTGTGCGTTCTTCGCCCGGCGTGCCTGGCTTGCTTTGCCGGGGCGCACGGTTAACCGAACTTTTATAGCGCAAATT
>JANTHA010000044.1 GCA_024762625.1 Thiotrichaceae bacterium | reverse complement strand
GACAAGAAAAAATCAAAGAAAAAAGACAAGAAAACAAAAGCAAAAAAATCAAAGTCCAAGAAAAAGGATTAATACTGCTGGTGTTTATCGGAGAAAATAGACAGAATAGCCGGATAGTTCGTCAATATCTGGCTATTTTTTAATCAAACGGTTATCTTGTGTTCATCGTAAACAAAAAATATTAAAATAAAACTATGAATATATTAGTAACGGGCGGAGCTGGTTATATCGGTTCCCACACATGCATTGAATTAATTGAAGCAGGATTCAAGCCTATTGTGCTTGATAATCTATGTAATTCTTCCACTATTTCGCTGGATCGGGTTAAACAGATTACTGGAGAGACAGTTCCCTTTTTTGAAGGCGATATTCGCGACCCTGAGATTCTCGACCGGATTTTCTCAGAATATGATATTTACGGCGTGATTCATTTTGCCGGTTTAAAGGCAGTAGGCGAATCGGTTGCTGAGCCTTTCAAATATTATGATAATAATATCTCGGGCAGTGTTTGTCTGTTTAACGCGATGCAACGCAATCATGTTAAACGTATTATTTTTAGTTCATCTGCGACTGTATACGGCGACCCGGCTACGGTTCCGATTACCGAGGATTTTCCGGTCAGCGCGACTAATCCCTATGGGCGCTCCAAATTGCATATTGAAGAAATTCTGCAGGATATTTATGTTGCCGATGATCAATGGAATATTGGCTTGTTGCGCTACTTTAATCCGGTTGGCGCGCATAAGAGCGGCTTGATCGGCGAAGATCCGAACGACATCCCCAACAATCTGATGCCTTATATTTCTCAGGTGGCGGTGGGTCGCCTGGAGCAATTATCTGTGTTTGGCGGCGATTATCCGACGCCTGATGGAACCGGCGTTCGCGATTATATCCATGTGGTCGACCTCGCCAAAGGGCATGTCAAGGCGTTGCAGGCATTTGAAAATGACAAGGTTGATAATCTTTACACGGTTAATCTGGGCACCGGGAAGGGCTATTCTGTGCTGGAGATGGTCAAGGCCTTTGCCGATGCTTCCGGCAGAGAAATAAAATACCGGATTGTCGAACGGCGTCCTGGCGATATTGCTTGCTGTTACGCCGATACGCATCTGGCGAAGGAGTTGCTGGGCTGGGAGGCGCAATACGGCATTCAGGAAATGTGTGATGACACCTGGCGCTGGCAGAGTAATAACCCGCAAGGTTATACGAATGAAATGACTGCCCCAGGTAATCCGGCTGTCGGCTATAATGATGCTTTGACGCAGAAAACGCTTAAAAAACGATCAGTTGTTGCTTAATATTTGATCAAACTGGCTTTAAACCAATAATTATAAAACTACTAAAAAGGCTTTACTCGTGAAATACGCATATTTATTACCTCTTTCTTTTATTGTTTTACTTAGCGCTTGCAGCAGTCAATCGCCACAATATTCACCCCTGGCGGAAGCCCGCGCGAAGCAGTCGATCGAGACCTTGAACAAGGCTCCAGTGCAACGCGTCGCCTATCAACCCACGGTGTCTGTTTCGGATTTAATCGCTCCCCAGGATGTGCTGGATGTGAATGTTTTCAAAGTGCCTGATTTATCCGCAAAGAAACTCACGGTAGAAGCTAATGGAACCATCTCTCTTCCACTTATCGGAACAATCAAGGTGCAGGGTTTGACAATTGGTCAGGCTGAAAAAACGATTACCGCAAAACTGAAAAAATACATGCAGGATCCTAAAGTCAGTATTACTCGCACCGATAAAGCTATTTTTAAACGCGTCACCGTGGAAGGAGAGGTCAGGATGCCGGGCGTGTACCCGATTAAAGGGAATCTCAGTTTCTTGCAGGCTATTGCTTTGTCCCAGGGCTTGACCGATCTTGCCAATACACGCAATGTTTTGCTTTATCGCGATGGTTCAAAGCATTCAGTAAGTCTCGATTTAATCAGGTTAGGCAAGTTGGCGGATCCGGTGTTGCGCAGTGATGACCGGATAGTTGTGTTGAAAGACAGCGCCAAGGTAAGGGAGAAAAAAATTCTTGAATATATACCTGCAGTGACAGCGCCTTTAGGCGTGTTGCGTTATTGATTTTGTGTTTTAAATTTGTTTTTTCATTATATGATTAATTTCTTGAAGCGGTTCAGTTTGTGGTCAGCTAAAACCTTGTAATATTGGTCTCGCTAACAACAAAAAGAAATCGCTTAAGCGATCAAATCATTCACGGGCCTTCTGGCCCGTTTTTTTTGATTGAATTTATGTGAGCCTAGTTAAGCGATTGCCGAAGTTTGTCTAGCTCGAGCAAGATGCCATTAACCAGTTTTACCCCTTTTTCATCCATGCCTTTGGCGAGAACTTGCGGGTCTCTCTCGCCATCAATCAATTTTTTCATGATGCCGGCAAGCAAGGTCATATCACCGCCTGCCTGACTCATTTGTTCGCTCATGTGGGAAAGTAGCGTCAACGCCTGAGTGTTGCCTGTGCTGGCTTGATGAATCATATGCGCGATGCCAGGAGCAGCCATTGCTTCATCAGCCTTGTTTGCACCAGAGTTTTTGCCAGCTTCGGGCAGTGAGGCCGGGTTTTGTATACCGCGCAATATGGCGTCGATAATCACCCTGTCCTCGTCATCAAGATTGTTAAGTAAACTTTCTGAACGCTCGCCCTCCATTATTTTATAGATTCGCAATACCAGATTTTGCCAGCCGTTGTCGGCGCTTATTTTTAGCGCATTGTGTAACTGCGGCCGTAATTGAGGATTATTGATCGCATCGACAACCAGCCTGATCAGGCTGGCGTGCACCTGTAAGATTTGTTGTTGCTTGTCGGGTAATTTGTTCATGTTTAAATCGTATCAGATAAACAGGTAAGAGGCTAAAGATCAGACTCAGGATGTGGCAAAACATCAGGCGAAAGAAGCTTGTTTGCAAGCTGTTTTATAAAACCTGTTTGAGCCTTGTCCGATATGTTACGATTCAGCACAATGAAAAAGAATTCAACAAACAAATCACCGCGCAAGGGCGTTTATTTATTGCCCAATCTGGTCACTACCGCCGCATTATTCAGTGGTTTTTACGCGATTGTAGCGGGTATGAACGACAAGTTTGAAATTGCAGCCATTGGCGTTTTTGTCGCCATGATTCTGGACGGGCTGGATGGCAGGGTGGCTCGCTGGACGAATACACAATCGGAATTTGGCGAACAGTATGATAGCCTTTCTGACTTGATTTCATTTGGCCTTGCGCCAGGTCTGGTGATGTATCAGTGGGCGCTTGCGGATATGCGCGAAGTCAGTCTTAGCTGGGGCAAGGTGGGCTGGATGGCCGCGTTTATTTATGTGGCTTGCGCCGCCTTGCGACTGGCGCGTTTCAATGTGCAGATAGAAGACGTAGACAAACGATATTTCATCGGTTTGCCGAGTCCTTCAGCCGCAGCGATAGTCGTCGGCATGGTGTGGACGTTTCATGATATGGGGTTTGAAGGGAAAAGCGTGCAGATTCCCGCACTGATCATGATTATCAGCGCTGGATTGCTGATGGTCAGTAACATCAAGTACAATAGTTTCAAGGATTTTGATTTCAAGAACAAGGTGCCGCATCTAGCGATCCTGGTGGTGATACTGGTGTATTCACTGATTGCGATTGATCCAGCCAAAGTGCTGTTTCTGGTGTTTTTGGTTTATGCATTGTCCGGACCTTTTAATTATCTACGCACATTGTCGAAAAGCACTGAGAAAGGCGATAGAGCCAGCCAGTTGTCAGATAATGATATAAATAATAATAAAGAAGCAGCTGTAAAAGACAAGGAAACTGAAAAAGAAACTTGATCGCTGATTTATTTTCCGCTAACGTTAAGCCTATGAGTATTCACAAACACATATCTGAGTCTCCTCGCGCGACAAACAGAGTAGCAAAAGCAAAGGTCAGGGCGATTCCCCGTTTTGATCAGTCTTCTGCCGTGCTTGTAACTTTTCTTCTTTCTTCTTTGAGCTTCCTGCTCCTGTTATTGTTGCTCCTGCCTTAGGGCAAATATGACGCAAGCCTTGGTGAGGCAAAACACCTTCTAACTTTTCTCACATAAAATATTTTAAGAAATCAGAATTTTCCTCATGTTCAAACGGTTTCTCTTTCTGAATCGTTGAGGATTGGAGTATAGAGATGTCAGGCAATAATATTGATATGACGACAAGCAAAGATAGCCAGGATCAATTAATCATTTTTGATACGACGTTGCGCGATGGCGAACAAAGCCCGGGCGCTTCCATGACGCTGGATGAAAAAGTGCGCATCGCAAAGATGCTGGAACAGATGCGCGTGGATGTGATCGAAGCCGGTTTTCCTGTTGCCAGTGAGGGCGACTTTAAGTCTGTACGGGCAGTGGCTGAAGCCGTAAAGAATAGCACCGTATGCGGCCTTGCCAGGGCGCTTAACAAGGATATAGACCGCGCTGGCGAGGCGCTCAAACCTGCCGTTTCAAGTCGTATCCATACCTTTATCGCAACCTCGCCGATTCACATGAAGGAAAAGCTCAGGATGGAGCCGGACGAGGTGCTTGCGGGAGCGGTTGCCGCGGTGAAACGGGCGCGCCAATACACTGATAATGTCGAGTTTTCCGCCGAAGACGCTGGACGTTCCGATCTGGACTTTTTATGCCGTGTTGTGGAAGCTGCGATTGATGCTGGCGCTGGCACCATCAATATCCCGGATACCGTAGGCTATAACATTCCGCACCAGTTTGGCGAATTGATCAGAAAATTGATAGAGCGCGTACCTAATTCAGACAAGGCGATATTCTCGGTTCATTGTCATAATGACCTGGGGCTGGCAGTGGGTAATTCGCTTTCCGCCGTGTTAAATGGCGCACGTCAGGTTGAGTGCACCATCAATGGTCTTGGCGAACGCGCAGGCAATGCGTCACTGGAAGAAGTGGTCATGGCGGTGCGCACCCGGCGCGATGTGTTTAGCTGCGACACTAATATTGACGCGACCATGATTGTGCCGACATCGCATCTGGTTTCGTCTGTCACCGGTTTCCCGGTGCAACCCAACAAAGCCATCGTAGGCAAAAATGCCTTTGCGCATGAATCAGGCATCCATCAGGATGGCGTGTTGAAATCGCGCGAGACTTACGAAATCATGCGCGCCCAGGATGTTGGCTGGTCGGATAACAAGATAGTGCTGGGCAAACACTCAGGGCGCAATGCCTTGAAAACGCGGCTTGAAGAAATCGGTATCGTGCTGGAGAGTGAAGAAGCCCTGAATGCGGTGTTTTCACGCTTCAAGGACGTGGCGGATCGCAAGCATGAAATTTTTGATGAAGATCTGATTGCCATTGCCAACGAATCACAGGCGGCGCTGGAGGAGATGCATTATGAACTGGTGTCTTCATGGGTCTGTTCTGAAACCGGCGAGATCCCTCACGCCAAGGTGACCTTGAAGATTGATGGCAAGGAGGTAACGGGTGAGTCGGATGGCGGCGGTTCAGTCGATGCGGTGTACTCGGCGATTAAACAGATTGTACCGGATCATGGCATGCTGGAATTGTATTCAGTCAACAATATCACGAGCGGCACCGATGCGCAGGGTGAAGTCACAGTGCGCCTAGAAAAGGCTGGGCGACAGGTTTATGGCAATGGCGCAGATACCGATATAGTCATCGCTTCCGCAAAAGCTTATCTGGATGCGTTAAACAAATTGGCGCTCGCCACTGATCGGGCGCATCCGCACGATAGTGTGGTGAGTGAAGGCGTGTAATTGATGCTGTTCGGCATTGTTCGATTGGGAAAGTCTGAAAACGCATGACTAACCCGGCGCAACTCGCTTATCTGGAAGCCATGGGCATACCGGTCTGGGTATCCCGTGAGCTTGTGCTTGATGTGCCGCAAGAACAGCTTACAACGGTTGCACCGGATGTGAAGGAAGACGCGCCATGTGCAGAGTCGGCGGGCGCTATTCTGCAAGCGATGGATGAGGCGACGTTGAAGCCATCAGGAAAAATGGAAACGCCAGCAGCAGCAATTTCCAATGCGCCCGATAAGCAGCTGATGCCGGATACAATCACGGACTGTTCCAGTATGGCCTGGCAAACTCTGGAGCAGGCTGTCGCTACTTGCCGCTTGTGTGATTTACACAAAACCCGCATTCGTACGGTGTTTGGCGGCGGCAACCAGCAGGCGGACTGGATGATCGTCGGTGAAGCGCCGGGAGCCGAAGAGGATAGGCAGGGTCTGCCTTTTGTCGGTCGTGCAGGGCAGCTACTCACCAATATGCTTGCCGCGATAAAACTAAAGCGCGAAGACGCGTATATCGCCAATGTGCTTAAGTGCCGACCGCCGAATAACCGCGATCCCTTGCCACAGGAAGTGGCGGCTTGTCGCGGCTATTTGCAGCGGCAATTCGAGCTGGTTCAACCCAGAATCATCCTTGTGGTTGGTCGCGTCGCTGCACAGAGCCTGCTGCAGACAAAAGAACCGTTGGCGCGCCTGCGCGGTCGGGTACATAGCCTGCCGGGTAGCGCCATCCCTGTCGTGGTTACCTATCACCCTGCCTATTTATTGCGAAAACCCGCCGATAAAGGCAAGGCCTGGCAAGATTTAAAACTGGCGTACCGGGTGTTTCTGGACGCTTAGACAAACTGTCCCGCGCACCATCCCGAAGCCCAGGCCCACTGGAAATTGAAGCCACCCAGATGTCCCGTTACATCAACGCTTTCACCGATAAAATAGAGTCCCTTGACTGATCGACACTCGAAGGTTTTTGAAGACAATTCATCCGTATTAACACCGCCCCGCGAGACTTCGGCGGTGCGCATGCCTTCGGTTCCGCTGGGAAAGAGTTGCCAGTTAGATAATTGTCTGGCCAGGGCGTCAAACTGTACCGGCGTAATTTGTTTTATCGGTAGTTTACAGATGTTTTGATCAAGTACGTGTTCGCATAGATTTTGCGCCAGTCGTTTGGGTAATTTGCGCATCAGCAGCGTCTTGAATTCTGCATCCGGATGCGCTCGTTGCTGTTCTGTAAGCCATTCAGAAACGTGGACGCTTTCAGTTTGCGCATCGCCGGGCGGGAAGAAATTAATATTGATGGCGTTTCCAGGACTCCAGTATGAAGATAATTGCAAGGCGGCAGGCCCGCTGATGCCGCGATGAGTAAACAGTATATTTTCTACGAAGCTGATTGTGCGCTTGGCGCAGACTGTTGAAAGCTCAACCGGGACAGCAATACCCGTCAGTTCTTTGAGAAATTCATTTTGTTGCTGATGATAATCCAGGGCAAAAGGAACCAGCGCCGCCGTAAAAGGTATGGCGTCGAGGTCAAATTGCGCCGCCAGCCTCAGTGCGAAATCGCTTGCTCCCATTTTTGGGATGGAGGGTCCGCCAGTTGCAATCACGACTGATCGGGATTCAATTTCCATATTTTGTGTGTTAAGCAAGAATTTTTCATCTTGGCGCGTCAGCCTGTCAATCTTGGTCTTTAAGCAGATTTGTACGCCTGCCGAGGCGCACTCGTTAAGCAACATGTTGATGATTGCGGGAGATTTCTGGTCGCAAAAAAGCTGACCCATTTTTTTCTCATGCCAGCTTAGCTCATGTTTTTCCATCAATGCGATAAAATCCCAGGGGGAATAGCGCGACAAGGCTGATTTACAAAAATGTGGATTGCTGGATAGATAATTATCCGGGCTGGCGTACAGGTTGGTGAAATTACAGCGGCCGCCGCCTGAAATGCGAATTTTTTTAGCGGGTTTATCAGCTTTTTCGATCACCAGCGTTTTGCGCCCCCGTTTGCCAGCTTCAATGGCGCACATCAACCCTGCTGCGCCCGCGCCGATAATGACTACGTCATATTTTTCCATGAGAGAATTGTAAGGGCTTAAGCTACCGTTAATCTATTGTTTTTGAAATAAAGAGCGGGGTGCATTAGTATTTGTCCAAACGAATGAAATGACGGGCGTTGATGCAACGCTCATAATCGATAACAATAATTTAACACGTCAGGCCTAACATGAATAATCCAGATAATAGTAAGAATCGCAGCAATATAAAAAAAGAAACCTTAGCATTAGTAAGCGCTGCAATAGAATCACACGCGCACTGGCTGGAAGAGGCTACAAAATTAAGGGATGGAGTCAATCTTGATGATGTGGGATTGCCGGTAAAATGTGCGGAAGGCGATTTTGGCCGCTGGCTTTATTCAGACGGACAAGCATTTATTGATTATCCCTGGTTTAAGGATACCGAAAGCCAGCACAGGGCATTTCATGATACCTATAGCGTGCTTTACCGTGAAGCAACGCGAGTTTACAACCCTAAAACTAGGGAAGAATTGCTAAGTTATTATATCGACTTTGAGAAGCAGGCGGGTTTTCTTGAATACTGCATGGAAAAAATGGAGCGTGAATTGAGTGACTTGCCGGATGATCAATTCATTTTTCATGATGATAGAGAAAAGACGGAAAACAAAGAAAATGAAGAAAATTTTGATAATTTAAAGAACAAAGTGGCCGCAGTCGAAAATGAAGTCGAAACAAAACCGGATACAACGGATAAAATTGACGATGTGAAAAAGCAGGAAGAACGTTATCAGTTGCAGCAGAAACAATTAATGGAGCTGGATAAACAGCAACTTGAGCAGGAATTGAAATTATCGCAAATGGAGCTGGAGCATCTTCAGGAACGGGAAAAACTTACCGAGCAAGCGGTCAGGCAACTGGATCAGTACCAGCTTTTGAAACAGCAGGAAATGGAGTTGCAACAGCTTGAACAACAGGAATTGAGGTCGCAAAAATCAGAAGAAAAGAAAAACAAACAACAAGAAATAGATAATCTTCAACAGCAGAAACAAATCATTCAGGATGAACTTGAGCAGATGAAACAGGTTCATCAAAAGCTTGAAAGGAAAAAACTGGAGGATAAAAAGCAGGAAGAAAAAAACCTGCTTCAAATAGAAGAGCAACAACGCTTCAAGCGACAGGATATCAGCCAGCTGGAGAAACAACAGGCCTTAAGGCAGGAGGATCTGGAACGTTTAAAACAGCAAATGCAGCTGGTAGAACAAGATATTCAGCAACTGGAAGATGATAAAAACGCTAAACAACGTGATATTGAGCAACTCGAAGAGCAAAAATCACATAAACAGCAGGAACTTGAAAAAGAACGTCTCAAGCAGGAAGAAATGAATCAAAAGACCTCTGAGGTTCAGCAACAGAAGGATCAGGAATTAACAGCGCTTGAGAATCAGCAGCAAGCCATGGAACAGGAGCTAAAACAAATCGAACAGAGTTTACGTGAAATAGACCAGAAAAAGCAGGAAGTTGAAAGTCAAACCCGCGATGAGATTAAAAACCTGGAACAGCAGCAACGAAAAAGACAGAATAATTTGCAGCAGCTGAAACAAAGCCAGCAGCAAAAAATGCGGGAATTAAAAGAGCTGGAAGAAAAACATGCATCGCTTAAGCGGGAAATAGAAAAAAATCCAGTTCAGAGCGCTCACTTCAAAGAAGAAAACAGAGAGCTTGAAGAAGCCTGATGTACAGTGATTTGTTGAGCATGAATTGGTTGCTCGGCAGTCTCTGTGATTTTTTTTAACCCGTAAAATAAATCAGAATAAAGGGCGTCTCTAATAAAAAATAATAGAGGCACCCTAAATACTATTTGTTGTCAGTTGCCGTTCTTCTGGAAGAAAAATGCTGAAACAAAGCGCTTATCAATTTAAGTTGCTTCTCCGCGGGGCGGGAAATGACGAATTTATGCTTTACAATGGTTTCTGCATGTTGAAGCAATGAATCGGAAGCGTGAGTATCCATGTTTGCTTGATCATCATACAGGGCGATGTTCAGGTCTTGGCTTATTTGATTGATTTCTTGGCTTAATTCCGGAAAATTTTGTATCAGATAAGACTGGTATTGCTGGATGGTCCAGCCTGCAGGACGCGGGTATTGATGGAGCGCAAAAATTTGTTGTATGACATCATAGCTAATCCTTGATTTTTCCAACGCTGATTTGTCGTATGCACCCTCCAGTGTTTTCCGTGCGCGATAGTGAAGCAGATAATATCTTGAATAATGAATCAGGGTATAAAGCGCGGCCAGGCCCATCAATATTAACCAGCCATAGGCTATCAATAAATCCCCTGTCCAGAGCAGGCCAGACTTGGTGGCTGACCAACTTTTATCAAGTAACTGGTTCAATTGTTCGAACACTTGTTTGGCGCTATTCAATAGCATGGTTGCAAGGGAGTCCGGGCGACTGAGTTGTGCATCCCTGGCGCGTTGTTTCAGGTATTCCTCGATTGACTGGGATGTGTTTTTGGCGCTGGATGGCGTTGGCAGCGCATAAGGGGGCGTTGCTTCGAAGGTAACCCAGCCTAACTGATCCACCCATATCTCGGCCCAGGCGTGGGCGTCCAGCCCTCTTGCTTCATAATAACCTGTGACTGGATTGTATTTGGTGACTGAAAAGCCCGTGACCAGTCGCGCCGGAATATCCTGAGCGCGTGCCAGAGCAACCATCGCCGTGGCAAAGTATTCACAATGTCCTACAGGCCGTTCAAACAAAAATTCTTCTAGCGGGATTTTTCCTTGTGAACTAAAAACGCTCTCCAATGAGTATTCGTAATTTTTTCTTAGGTAGTCTTCTATTTTTACCGTTTTTTCCATGACATTGGAGCCACCCTGCGTAATTTCTTCTGAGAGAGTATAAAAGCGCGATCCAAGCTCGCCTGGAAGCTGCTTGTAGCGTTCCAGTTCTTCATTGTCCGGCGTATTGAGCGAGCTCGCGGGCTCAATAGGACGACCATTCAGTTTATTGTTTTGTCCGTTGATTTTGACAGAGTAGAAGGTTCTCTTGCTGACATTGGCGGGCGAAAATAGTGCGCCATACTGATCCCTCGCAATGGCGTTGCCGGGAAACTGTAGCTCCGCCGTTCCATCTGGAACAAAGATGGCTTTATTGCCTGCAATGCTCGCCTCCATGGTGAAGGTGTATTGCTCATTGGCTTTCTCAAGCTCAGGGTTAATGACAAATTTATTATGTTTCCGGTCGATGCGATGTTTTGTTTGCTCTGATGTTTCCCAGCTCAAGCCATTGAAAACATCATAAATATTGCCGCGCAGATATTGCGGCTCCTTGCCTTCCATGTAGAAAATCAGGCGATTGTAATCCCTTTTCGCATTTTGTTCGTTGAGCTTCAATTCATCATCAAAGCCGGAATAGTAGAAAGTATCGCCGTTATTGCTTGATGAGCTATCTGTCATATCCCTATGCGTTTTTGACTGGTTTTCCCCGGTCAGTTTATTTTCATTTTCACTTTTATTT
>JANTHA010000043.1 GCA_024762625.1 Thiotrichaceae bacterium | reverse complement strand
GATAGAAGGTCTCAAGGTCTGATTTTTCCTGGTTGACAGTCTTTTTGCGCTGTTTGTTTTTATTGCCATGTTGTTTATTGGCTGGCTTTTGCCTATTTCCATGTTTCGCGGCAGACCGTGCTTTTTGTTTGTTATTGGTTTTTTTATTTGCTTTTTGAACCTGTTCTTCTGTTACAAGACCCGCTTTAAGCAATTGCTCAGTCATCAAACTCATGTAATTTCTATCCTCTGTATTAAAAGAAGTCTTTTTTCACTTTATGCTTCAATTTTTTCAGCTTTTTTATTCAGCCCTATTCAGCTTTGCTTTCTTTCCAGTTCCGCCCTAATAGCGTTGGCGACGCTATCAATATCGCCCACGCCATTGACGCGCCGCAACAACCCTTTCTGGTCATAATAGTCGATAAGGGGCCGGGTATTTTTATTATAAACCTGAAGGCGTTTTTTTACGGTTTCTTCATTATCATCTTCACGATGATAAAGCCTGCCATGACAGACATCGCAAATACCCGGTTGTTTGGGAGGTGAGGTGTAAATATTATAAACCCTGCCGCATTGCTCACAGATCATCCTGCCAGAAATGCGTTTAAGCAGCACATCGAAATCAACATCAATAAAAATGACTGCGTCCAATGGTTTATTCCGGCTAGCCAGCCAGTCATCCAGAAACCTGGCCTGATCAATATTCCTTGGAAATCCATCAAGAATAAATCCATTTTCAACATCAGCTTGATTCAGACGTAAGCTGATTATTTTGAATACCGTTTCATCAGACAACAAGTCGCCTCGTTGCATTGCATCCTTTATTTCAGATAGTTCTGACGCCTCCCCAGGCTGAATATCAAGTGAAGAATGCCCTGAAGCTATCTCGCGCAACAAATCACCCATGGAAATATGAGGAATTTTATAGATCTCCGCCAAGCGTTGCGCCTGTGTTCCTTTACCGGAACCCGGTGCGCCCAATAATATGATTCGCATTTTATATGGTTCATCCTTGAAAATTGATGGGAAACTCATAGAAACCCATAAAAGCAAACAACGATGCTTTCTGATGATGTATAATAACAGGCTTGCAGCTGATTTTGATACATTCACGAATACTCAAATTGATGTGAAAGTTAATATAATTTTGAAGCGCAAATAAGCGCAAATAAGCGCAAGTAAATGTGCAAATCATGATGAACAAACCAAAGTTTAAATTTCATCCTGCTGGGCTTAACCAACATTATTTCACCTTTAGGGAACCTCTATTAATCAGGATTGTCATCTGAGTAAAATGCAAAAAGCGCGGCGTGATTAAAAACACATAATTCGCGCTACCATATGATTACAGCAGGTAAAGCAGTGCAGAAAAACTTGCAGAGAAATTTTTCCAGCACTATATCCTGGAAAAAGACAATTAACAGATTCCCTATAGCAAATCGCTGGGCTAACACTACGTTTTAAATGGAAAAACGCGTAACCGTAAAAAGTGAACGAGAAGAATATCGCCTGTTCCGCTCGCGCGCCATTGTGGCCGCGGTATTTGTGTTCATTGCATTATCACTGGTCGTGTTTCGACTTGTCTACCTGCAGGTCAACAACCATGAACATTACACTGAATTATCAAAACAGAATTATCAAAAGCGCATACCCGTACCGCCTCCACGCGGATTGATTTATGACAGGAATGGCGTTGTGCTGGCCGACAACCACGTTGAGTATGTGCTTGAAGCTGTACGCGACGACGTTGCCGACATGGATGGCTCACTGAAACGTCTGATGCAACTATTACCCATCACCTCACAGGATGTAAATAAATTCAAGCAGAAATTGCGCGTCAATAGTCGTTTTCTGCCGGTCATTTTACGGAAAAATCTCAGCGAAAAGGAAATCGCCATCTTTTCAGTAAACCGCTCCCGTTTCCCAGGCTTTCGCATTAGCGTGCGCACCGAGCGAAATTACCCGCTTGGCTCGGTAGCCAGTCATGTTATTGGCTATGTTGGCCGTATCGACAAGAGAGATCTAAAAAGACTTGATAAAGATGAATATGCAGGCACCACCCACATTGGAAAATCAGGGATTGAAAAGCAGTATGAATCCCGCCTGCATGGCAAGGCAGGCTATGAACTCACCGAAGTCGATGCTCATGGAAAGCCACAACTGGTTCTGGATGAAAAATCACCGATTGCCGGTGAAGACCTTTTTCTCACCATTGACCTGGAACTCCAGTTAAAAGCGGAAGAGCTACTTAAAGAATATAACGGCGCCATGGTTGCTATTGACCCCCGCAATGGCGAGGTGCTCGCCATGGTGAGCGTTCCAACCTATGACCCCAATCTATTCATTAACGGGATCTCTTATGCAAACTACAATGCTTTACGCGATAACCCCGACCGCCCCCTATATAATCGCGCTATCCAGGGCGCCTATCCGCCCGGCTCCACAATTAAACCCATGGCCGCCCTGGCAGGTCTGAATGCGGGCGTTGTCACACCCAGCAGCAGCATTTATGCAAAAGGTTTTTTCCAAATTCCGGGCAATCGTCATCGCTTTCGCTGCTGGAAAAAATCCGGGCATGGTCATGTCAGCCTTAATCGGGCCATTTATCAATCCTGTGATGTTTATTTTTATGACCTGGCATTTCGCATGGGCATCAAACGTTATTCCAGCGCCATGCAGCGTTTTGGATTTGGTCACAAAACGGGTATTGATCTGCCTCACGAACGAAGCGGCGTTATGCCGTCGCCTGAATGGAAAAGAAAGCGATTCAACAAATTCTGGTATCCCGGCGACACCGTCAATGTCGGTATCGGCCAAGGCTTTTTTACTGCAACGCCGTTACAACTGGCTCAGGCTACTGCCATTCTCGCTACAAAAGGTCACGGGATAAAACCTCATTTGTTGCGCTCGACCCGCATATCTCGCAACCTGCCGGAAAAACTATTATCAATATGGCGATTGGAAACCATCGGCGTAAGCAAACCAAGGTTCTGGGATGACGTGATTCGAGGCATGACCAATGTTGTGCATGGTCCTCATGGCACAGCCCGGAGGGCTGGCGCAGGCGCTAAATACCGTTTTGCGGGGAAAACCGGCACGGCGCAGGTTTTCGGCATCGCACAGAATAAAACCTACAATGCGCATAAACTGGACAAAAAACTACATGACCATTCCCTCTTTGTGGCATTTGCTCCAGTTGATAAACCGACTATCGCCCTTGCAATTATTGCCGAAAACGCTGGCGGCGGCAGCAAGGTAGCGGCGCCCATGGCGCGTATTCTACTGGACACCTACTTACTGAGCGACGAAGAAAAAAAGAAAATAAAAGAGGAAGAAGAAGCAAAAGAAGCAAAACTACAGGCAAAAAAAGGAAACAAACCCGCCAGTAAAAATAACAAAAAACAACCAAATAAACCGCCTAAAAAGAAAAAAAGAGGATAAATCAGGATAATAATGAACAGCCGCCCGCATCACACAACCAGTATTCTTGCAATCATCCTGCGCTGGCTATCCTCCATTGATCTGGTCATGGTTGTCACCTTGATCATGTTAATCGTACTCGGCAGCCTGACGCTCTTTAGCGCCACGGGTGAAAATGAAAGAATGATGAATAATCACCTGATTCATCTTGCGCTGGCGACCACCATGATGCTTATCGCCAGTCAGATACCAGGAAACCTTCTCAATCGCTGGTCTATCTGGATTTATGGTTTTGGCGTTGTGGTGCTCATTCTGGTGCTCATTCAGGGCCACATAGGAAAAGGCGCGCAACGCTGGCTGGAAATCGGTAGCCTGCGCTTTCAGCCCTCGGAAATCATGAAACTGGCAGTTCCCATGATGGTCGCCAGTTATTTATCGAAAAAACACCTTCCCCCGAAATTTAAAGACGTTTTCATCGCCTCGATCATTGTTGTTATCCCCATGGGACTCATCGTAAAACAACCTGATCTTGGCACCGCCTTATTGGTTGGCAGCGCAGGTTTTTTTGTCATTTACTTTGCAGGTCTATCCTGGAAATGGCTTGCCGCCACAGTTATAGCCGTTGCCATTGCTGCGCCGCTGGTGTTTTTCTTTGGCATGCATGAATATCAACGACAACGGGTATTGACTTTATTTGACCCTGGCGCCGACAGACTTGGCTCTGGATATCACATTATCCAGTCGACTATCGCCCTGGGCTCCGGCGGCGTGTATGGAAAAGGATGGCTAAATGGCGACCAGTCACGACTTGATTTTTTACCCGAACGGCACACCGACTTTATTTTTGCCGTGTTTGGCGAAGAATTCGGTTTGCTTGGCATTCTTATTCTACTCTCTCTTTATATTTTCATCATCTGGCGGGGTTTATATCTGGCGACAAAAGGCGAAGATACATTTGCGCGACTACTGGGAGGCAGCCTGAGTCTGACTTTCTTTATCTACCTGCTGGTCAATACAGGCATGGTTAGCGGAATTCTACCCGTGGTTGGCGTCCCTTTACCCTTAGTTAGCTATGGCGGCACCTCTCTGGTAACATTAATGACTGCGTTTGGTTTGATTATGGGACTGCGCAGGCGAAAAAAAGGGTATAATAGGGAAGTGTAACCAGCTGTTGTACCAACAATTTTAAACAAAGGGCTTACAACATGGATAAAAAACTATTGGGGAATGGTTTGTTTCTATCAGGCATCATTGCACTTGTCTTTCTTGTGACAGTCTTGATTGGCGGATGTAGTCGTTATTATCATCCTTACAAACCCGCGATTCAGCCCCCTCAAAGCAATCAAAAAACAATAAAACCAACAGTCAAACCAAAAACACCGGCGCAACCGCCAAAGAGCACATCAAGCGTGGTAAAACGCCCTGCCGTGACAAAACCCATAAGAACGCCACCTGCCGGCAAAGGCAGTTATATGGCTTATCCGGCAATGCAGCAATTGATTGATCGCATGACCCGCAAAGGCTTCAGCCGGGCTCATCTGGAACAGGTTTTTTCAGGAATCGAACGTGACGAAGTGATTCTGGCCAAGGTGAAATCTCCTGCAGAGGCCAAGCCCTGGCGCTCCTATCGGCCCATTTTTTTAACCGAGAAACGCATCCAGGGCGGCGTAGTGTTCTGGAACCGCTACAATGGCGCGCTTAATGCTGCGGCGCAACGTTTTGGCGTCGATCCGGAATACATTGTAGCGATCATTGGTGTAGAAACGCTCTATGGCCGTAATACGGGCAAATATAACGTGCTGCGCAGCCTGACAACGCTGGCGATGGATTTCCCTGCGCGTTCCCGTTTTTATACCAGCGAGCTTGAACAATTCCTGCAATTAACCCGCGAGGAAAAAATCAATAATCCAGCCGCCTTGAAAGGCTCCTATGCGGGCGCCATGGGCATGGGGCAGTTCATTTCCAGCAGTTATCGTAATTTTGCCGTTGACTTTAATAATGACAAACATCGCGATCTATGGCATCCGGTTGACGCCATCGGCAGCGTCGCCAACTACTTTAACCGACATGGCTGGAAGCAAGGCGGCGATGTAGCCGTACCCGCAAGGATAAGCGGAACATCTTATGCTAAAATCGCCCATACAGAAGCTAAAAAACCAATCTACTCATTAAGACAACTGGCGCAATATGGCGTTACGCCGCTAGGCAGAATCAATTCAACGCGGGTTGATTTGTTACGTTTGATTGGAACGCGCAATGATGAATACTGGATTACTGGCGATAATTTCTATGCCATCACGCGCTACAATCATAGCCCGAAATACGCCATGGCCGTTTACCAGTTGGCTCAGGAAATCAAACGCAGAAAAACGGGCGTCAGGGTATCCAGTCAATAACAAGCATATAGCAAATAACTAAAAGCAGACAAATAGAGTAGCTAATAAACGTTGCACGCAAAGATGCACGCAAAGGAAAGTGCAACAACATTAACACCATTATCTAAAAAGGGGATGATAATGAAACAACAACGAGCCAACGGCAAACAAGGAGCCTTCAGCAAACAAGGAGCCTTCAGCAAACAAGGAGCCTTCAGCACACATAATAAAACCATTATCGCTGGGATAGCGCTGGTTTTGACGCTTACCGGCTGTAGCCAGGTAAAAGACCTCACCAGATTTGGCAGTCAGAGTGAAAAACCCAAAGAAGATAATGCGCTTGTAATCCCTCCAACGCTCAAAGTACCGCCCAGGAACGCCAACACAAGCGCACAGACCAGCAACACGACTAAAAAGCCCACAACGTCGGCTAAAACGTCAACGAGTCGCCCACTGGCGACGGCAAGTCGTCCAACAAAATCCAGTGGCGGCAAACAATATTACATTGTCGTGGGAACCTATCCCAGCCAGCAGGAAGCAATGGACACCTTCATCCGGCTTTCCTCCATTGGTCTACCCAATTCAACCATGGAAACACGCACGACAAGATCCGGACAACGTTTGCATATGGTAAGACTGGGCCCTTTCCAGGATCAGTCAAAAATAGACAAGGTCAAGGACAGCCTGATTAGCGATGGCCTGTCCCAATTTAAAGTAGTTGAAAATTAATAGCGGAGACAGTAAGGTTTCCTTCATTTTTCAGAGTTGACGAGAGCATCGTGTACCCATTATTACGTCAGTTTCATCAGTTTCTGCTTGTCACATTTCTGACAGGCTCCCTAATAGCCGCCGGTCTCCTCAACGCAGAAGAAATAACTCCCAAAGCGCCCAATATAGCAGCCAAGAGCTATTTGCTTGTTGACTTTCGCAGCGGCGCTGAACTCGCCGCCAAAAACCCTGATAAACGCATTGAGCCAGCCAGCATCACCAAACTGATGACCGCCTATATCATCTATCAGGAACTGGCAAAAGGGAACATCACACTGAAGGACAGGGTGCTAATCAGTGAAAAAGCCTGGAAAATGGAAGGTTCGCGCATGTTCGTTGAAGCGGGCAAGAAAGTGCCGTTAAACCGCATTTTACATGGCCTGGTGATTCAATCCGGCAATGATGCAGCCGTGGCGCTGGCCGAACATGTTGCTGGCAGCGAAGCAACCTTTGTTGACAAAATGAACGCGGAAGCAAAACGGCTTGGCATGAATGGAACGCACTTTGCCAATTCAACCGGCTGGCCCGCTGAGGATCATTACACCACGGCCCGGGATATTGTCAAATTAACCCGCGCCGTAATCAAGGAATTCCCGGAAAATTACAAACTGCATTCGATCAAGGAATACAGTTATAACGGCATCAAACAATACAACCGTAATAAACTGTTGTGGCGCGATAAAACGGTAGACGGCGTTAAAACCGGCCATACCGAATCCGCAGGGTATTGTCTGGTTGCTTCCGCCAAACGTGACAACATGCGTTTGATTTCGGTTGTGCTGGGCGCAAAAAGCGACAAACTGCGCGCCGATGTCAGCCAGGAACTACTTGAATATGGTTTCCGTTTTTTTGAAACGCATAAGCTGTATGATGCTGGTTCAGTTCTGGCAGAGGCCAGAGTATGGAAAGGCAACAAAACCACAGTACCCGCAGGCATTACCGAAGATTTTTATGTGACCATCCAGAAAGGCCACTACAAACAGCTGAAAGGTCTCATGGAGCTCAACAAACAGCTGGATGCGCCTGTCAAACGCGGCGACATAGTGGGCAGCGCAATCATCAAGGACGGCGATAAAATCGTTCTGCAAATGCCTCTGCTGGCGCTGGATGCAATCGATGAAGGCGGAATGTGGACCAAAATCGTTGATAGCGTCAAGAAACTATTCGCCAACTAACGCAAAACGGCAAACTGTCATGAGCAAAAAAACAAACCCGGAAAAAAGCAATCAGGAAAATCAGGCGGATGAAGAATCGCTGATTGATTTCCCCTGTGAATTTCCGGTCAAGGTAATGGGCGCAGCCATTCCCGAGTTTCATGACAGCGTGCATAAAATCGCCAGACAGCACGACGCCCGGCTCAATGAGGAAGAAACCAAAATCCAGCACAGCAAAACCGGTAAATATGTGAGCCTGACGCTCAATTTTCACGCCGAAGACAAACCACAACTTGATGCGCTATATAAAGACCTGACCAACTGCGAACTGGTTCTCTGGGCGCTTTAATATTAATTTTCCTTTTGTGAAAACCAGCCCCATACTGATCAAAAACCTCGGCATTCAGGACTATCTCGCCAGCTGGCAAGCAATGCAGGATTTCACCAAAAACCGCGATGAACACAGCCAGGATCAACTCTGGCTGCTAGAGCATCCTGCGGTTTATACACTGGGCAGAAACGGCAAGGAAGAACACCTGCTGGAAAAAACCTCCATTCCGCTTATCCAGGTTGATCGCGGCGGCCAGATTACCTACCACGGCCCTGGGCAAGTGATTATTTACTGCCTGGTAGACCTGCAACGCCGTAAACTTGGCGTGCGCCAGTTTGTCACAATCATTGAACAAAGCATCATCGAATTGCTGGAAAACTACGGCGTCCGGGCTTACAGCGACAAGAAAGCGCCGGGCGTATACGTCTATGGCGCAAAAATTGCAGCGCTTGGCATTCGCGTTTCCAGAGGTAGCACGATGCATGGACTGAGCCTAAACGTCGATATGGATTTAAGCCCGTTTGAGTCAATCAACCCCTGCGGCTATCAAGGACTAAAAGTCACACAATGCTGCGACCTGGGCATTGATGAAAGCAGCAATGCGCTTGGACAACAATTGAGCAAAATTCTGAGCTTAAAAATCACAAATTCCGCGGCTTAAATCAGGTTTTGCCAGGCTTTTTTCTGTCAAGCTATACGCTTTTATAAGAACCTTAACAATCAGGAATATTCATGAATCATTCAAAACACAAATTGACCGGGCTGTTGCTCGCGACTGCCATCGGAGCCAGCTCCATCAGCCATGCGGAAGGACTTTTAGGCGGGCTGTTCAGCTCCCGGAAAGACGCTGATTTCAAAACCATGCTGTCTCATGTACCCGCCGATACCAGCTATCTACTGGCCAATAAAAAACCGATGCCGGACGACGTTATCCAGTTCCAGTTACAGCGCGCCAGACAGGTGATGAATATGATACCGCCTGACGCAATCAAACCAGGCGGCAAAACTGACGATAAGACTGGCGACAAAGCGGACAACACCGACAAGGCCGGACAATTCTTCGAAGCCCTATTCAAGGATCTTGGCGATAAACTCGATGACAAAAAGTTTACGGAAACCGGCCTTTCCACCAACTCAAGCAACGTTTTCTATGGCTATCAGACTCTGCCCGTCGCGCGCATCGGCATTACTGATAAAGATGCTTTGATGGCTACCTTGAAACGCGCCGAGGAAAAATCCGGCTACAAACTGGATTTGCAAAAATGCGGCGAACAGGATTGTTTTGCCAGCAAGGATGAAGAATCAGGCATGAACTTTATTGTCGTGTTAATGAAAAACCATCTTGCGCTGTCGGTTTTTCCGGATGATAAACAAGAAATCATGCTCAAGCATTTGACAGGCAAATCCAGCCCGGAAAAAAGCTATGCCGAAAAAGACTGGGACGCCTTTCTGGAGACGAACAAATTCAGCGGCTATGGCGACGGTTACATCAACCTGAAAAAACTGTTTGAAAAAAATTCATCATTGATTCTTGAAGGCATGAAGCTTAACTCCGCTGGCAAAAGCACAAAAAAAGCTGATCCTAAATCTGCCGCAGGCTGTCTCGCTGTCGCCGCCGAACATATTGAAAATGTACCTGAAGTCCTGTTTGGAACAACCGGCCTTACAAAAGAAACAATGGATTACCAGCTTGTCGTGAAGACCTCACCTACGGTCAGCAAGGCAATACAGGGCATCGCCAATAACGCCAGCATCAGTAAACGTTCGCCCGATCCGATTATTGATTTTGGCCTGAACATCAACTTCGCCAATCTCGGAAAAGCATTGACCCAGTACAGCAACTTCCTGACAGGCTCTGCCGAAAAAAACAAATGCAAAGACATCAGTCCCATGGATGTGCGCAAGGCGATGGGCGGCGCAATGATGGTATTAAACATGGGGCTGTCGCAATTCAAATCGCTCTACTTTACGCTCAACAAGCTTGATCTGGACGACAAACTGAACCCGCAAAACGTGGAAGCACTTGTCTCCATCGGCGCTGATAATCCGGGCAGCCTGGTCGCCATGCTCGCCATGACCAACCCCGCCTTTGCATCGCTTAAGATACCCAAAGACGGCTCACCCGTGAAATTACCTGAAAATCTGATACCTGGCCGAGGCGCACCGCTGCCGCCCATCTTCCTGAGTCAGAAAGATAAAACGCTCAACATCATGATAGGCAACGACAAACCGACCCTGACTGACTACAAACCCGGTAAACCCGAAATGATGATTTTAGGCATGGACGGCAAACGCTATTACAGCAAAATGGCATCCATCATGAAAGCGCTGCCGCCTGTCATGCCCGGTAAATCAGCCAGCCTGACAAACAAGGCGGACAAATCCGCCAAACAACAGATCAACGAAATCAAGGCGCAGCAGGTACAGGCCTATCAAATGATGAAAACCATGGCCGAACTCTCCGGAAAACTGCAGGAAGAAATCTACGCGGATGAACGCGGACTGGTGGTTGACTACCATATTAAATATTAATCGTCCGCTGAATGCAGGGGCAACATAGAGCGCAACGATCTCTGTGTTGCCACTATAATCCTAAATTCCTCAGTTGAACGCTATGATTACAAATAAGCTTATGATTTATCATATAAATAGCAATTTTATTGTCATCATTTTATATATTTTCAATAGCTTACGAACCCCACTGCATTTTTAACTTACGATGATTAACCGCACAGTCCCGTAGGTAAAGATTTATAAGTGTTTGATAAGGCAATCCTGTCTCCGCCGCACTATTGGGCTTTGCGGTAAACTGGCACAAACTAACTTGAAACTTCAAAACCTTGATTTAAAATCATTTTAACCAAAGGTGCCAGACTTAGCAAAGTCCAAAATAAGTGCCTTGTTAGACTCTTTATTTAATTAATTTAAGAGTTTCTATCATATGCTTGTATTCATTAGTAGCTTTTGCTTCTTTGTCAGGATTACCTATAAAACCTGTTGTAGTATCATGTAAATGCCATAGACTTAATACAACATTTTCTTTTAATGAGGGAAATACAAAATAATACATTTTTTTGTCTATAGCTTTTGCATCACGCACAAACTCAATGCCATTTGTAGATACTCCAAGTTTATATTTTTTCTCAGTAATTTCACTTTTATATTTTTCTTGGTTTTTTCTTTCATCTTCTATAAAAGCGTCAAAACCTCCAGTTCCTTTAACCTCAAAAAGAACACCAGAAACAGGGGGTTTTTCAACATTAAACCATATTTTTATGCTTTCACCTTGACTCAAATCCTCTATTGTTGCTGAAGA
>JANTHA010000042.1 GCA_024762625.1 Thiotrichaceae bacterium | reverse complement strand
ATTACCCCGATTATTCCTATTGCCCCGTCGTTGCCTGTTGTTACCTTGATAATGCGTCCTGTTTTGTCGGTGCGATTCCATTTAATATGGATTGCTTGCTATTTTTTATTATTAACAGTGGTTTTAGTTTGCAAACAGGCTTGTGTCAAGTATGCCAGAAAAATGATTTAATGGATATTAGTTCACGATAAGCGTTTCAAGCGGTATGAATCGAAATGCCCTTGAAATCCTTGACTTTGATGCCCTCCCTGACCCAGCAGCGACGAGCTGAGGCCTTGAGTGTTTAAGCATGTCTGTTCATACGGCGATGAGGTTGTGAATCTGAGTCTCTCCTTGATTATATACCCATTTATTAGCGCAGAACCCTAGCAAGCTGCTAAATATAATTAACATTCAGGTTTATCTTGTTCCTTTCGATAATTCATGGCCATGGTGCTTATTTCTTCAATGCTTTTATCAGGCCATAATTTTTTTTGCCACTCTGTATAGTCAAAAGGCTGCCTTAATATTAAGCTGATGAAGCGCTCAGCCTCAACTTCGCCTAAAGAATTTATCAAGGCGTCAAGACCTTGCAGCTTTATTTCATTATCAGAAATTGTGGTTGTCATTTTTCCAATACCATAATGTAATCTAAAGGATTCATAGCCTGAATCATTTGACTTTTTTTGACTATCGAAAGTAATTTATCATCTGTCGTGAGAAAAAAATTTGCCTTGCCTTCAATGGCGGCTGCAACATGCAGGGCATCTTTTGCTTTAGCGCCAAAATCAGCTAAAGCCCTTGCATTTGCAAGAAGTTCGGGAGACTCTGAAATATCAAGAGATGCTAAATTCTTCCACTTGATGATGGTGCTCCTCCTCTCATCATGTGGATTATGAAAGTTCTCAAACTCTAGTATATATGACCATATTAATTCTATCTTGTCATTTCTAATTTTATCCTGGATAAATAACTTTGCTTCAGTTTCCAGTCTTATGCGTATGGAACCCTGGTCATCAAAAGGCCGGTTAAATATACAGTTATCAAGATAAACTCTCATCGCTACCTTCGATTATTTTATTTGGATTGTCATTCTAGCATATTGAAAAAATGAATAAAAAAATGGAATCTTACATGGTATGAATCGAAATGCCCTTGAAATCCTTCGTTTTTACGCCTTCACCAACCCAGGCGTGTCCATAGATAATTTCCCAGCTTGCCGGATAGAGTCCATCCGTTGTTTTAAATTGTTCATACGCCTGTTCAAAGGCGCTCAGTTTTTGTTTGCCCATTAAGCCTTTTTGACGATTCGCCATGGAATTGCTTGCGCCGATTTGCTTGATATCGCGCATTAGTTGGCGCACGCTGGCGTAGGTCATGGTGATGACCTCCATATCGGTGACGGGGTCAATAAAACCGGCTTGCAGCAGGCTATCCCCGATATCATGCATATCGGCAAATTCACTGGCATGAGGCAGGTCATCCACTTTTGCCCAGCTTTCGCGCACTTCCATGAGCGTATCCGGGCCAAAGCTTGCGAACAGCAGCAAACCGCCGGGCGCAAGCGCCGCATGAAAGCCGCCAAAGACATTATCGAGATCATTACTCCACTGCAACATCAGGCTGGATATAATCAGATCAACACTTTCCGCCTTGATGGGCAGGTGCTCTGCATCGGCGCAAACCACCTGGGGCCTGCGCAACCAACGGCCGCACTGGCTGCTTTTCCTTGCCATGTTGAGCGCCAGATCCAGTGAAATGATGGATGATTTCGGGTATCGGTTTAACAAGTCAGTCGTAATAAAACCGGTGCCGCTGCCTACGTCCAGCGCGCGTTGGGGCGTCAGTTTGATATAGTCCAGTCGTGAAGCGAGACGGCGCGCAATTTCCTTTTGCAAAATAGCGGCTGCATCGTAACTGTTTGCGGCGCGCTCAAAATGCCGGCGCACGCTGTTTTTATCCAGCTGATTATCGAGCATGGCAATCCTGTTTTTTAATAAATTCGAAGAGCGCCTCGGTAAAAGCTTGAGGGTGACTGATGAACGGCGCATGTCCGGCTGCTTCAATGACTGTGATTGTATCTTTTGGGCGCAGTTTTTTTATATCATCAACCACCGCCACAGGCACAAGTCGATCTTTTCCACCGAGCATCCAGTGAGTTGGCATTGTAAATGTGGATTGCCTGAAATCACAATGCCGCAATAGCTCAAGCCCGAGTTCCAGCGCCGCCTGACTGGGTCTGTTCTGTAAAATCTCCGAGATCAGCTCACGCTGGATTGTTTTACTATTTTTAATTCCCATGAACTGTAAAGCGATAAAACGTTTCAGCGTCCCATCAAAATCCTGTTTCAAGCGGGATGAAAATTGCGCCAACACGTCTTGCGACATCGCATTCGGCCAGTCACCCGCTTGCGAAAAACGCGGCGTGCTGGCGATTAGCGATAAGGATTTAATGCTTGCGGGCTGTTGTTGCGCCAGTTGTTGAGCAATCAACCCGCCCAGTGACCAGCCTAACAGATGCGATTCTTTCGGCATTGCATTTAAAACCCGTTGAATCAGCGCATCCATTGATCCGGCTTCCACATCCCGGTTCACGCCATGGCCCGGAAGATCCAGCCAGCTGACCTCAAAGCGCGATTCCAGCGCCTCGCGCACCGGTTCCCAGACCCGCGAATTCATACCCCAGCCATGCAAGGCCAGCAAAGCTTCTCCACGCCCTGAAGTTTTTACAATAAGTTCACTCATTAATACATCTATTTGATAAACTAGCCCCCTCAAATTTGAAAGCGCTTTGCCAGATTGCTAATAATGCCCTATTTTCTCGTAATTCTCGCCTACTTTATTGGCTCTGTTTCAGCCGCCATCATCAGCTGCAAACTGCTGGGAAAACCAGATCCTCGCACGGTAGGCTCAAAAAATCCCGGCGCAACCAATGTACTGCGTCATGCAGGCAAACAAGCCGCCATTTTCACCTTGCTGGGCGATTCGCTTAAAGGCTTGATTCCGGTCGCGATTGGCCATGCGCTCGGTCTGGACTGGGGCTGGCTGGTTATCATCGGCGGCGCAGCGCTTCTTGGTCATGTGTATCCGGTATTTTATGGCTTCAAGGGCGGCAAGGGCGTGGCGACAGCCATGGGCGTCTATCTCGGTTTACAACCACTGATCGGGCTGACCGTGCTGGCGACCTGGCTGGCGATGGCGTTCGTCTTTAATATTTCGTCACTGTCAGCCCTGGTCGCAACCTTACTGGCGCCTGTTTATTTTTATTTGGCGACAGATTCGTTGCCGTTGTTTATGGGTTTATGGATAATTACAGCGCTGATTTACTGGCGACACCGATCCAATATCCGCAACATACTGAACGGAACCGAAGGCAAAATCTCAAAAAAATAAACCGTGGATAGCAAGCACCCTTCACATCGCGATTCATTACAAAACCCAGTCAGCGAACTTAAGGGAGTTGGCCCGAAAATGTCCGAAAACCTGCAAAAGATCGGTATTGAGCGCATCCAGGATTTACTGTTTCACTTGCCCCTGCGATATCAGGATCGCACCCGGCTGCATCCCATTGGCGGTTTGCGCCATGGTCAGGAGGCGATGATCCAGGGCGTGGTGGAACATTCCGAAATTGTCTACCGTGGACGACGCATGATGATCTGCACCCTGTCGGATCAAAGCGGCATGATCACTTTGCGATTTTTCTATTTTAGCAACGCCCAGCAAAAAGACCTGAAACGCGGCGTCACAGTCTCCTGTTTCGGCGAAGTGCGCGCCGGACCAAAAACACTCGAAATGGTGCACCCGGAATACCGCATCCTCCGCGATGGCGCCAAACCGCCGGTGCTTAAAGACGCCCTGACGCCCATTTATCCAGCGACCAAAGGGCTGCAGCAACGCTCCCTGTTGCGCCTCACCGATGAAGCGCTTGCCCTTAGCCATACCCTGGATGACCTGATCCCGAACGAAATAGCGGCTAAATACCAATTATCAGACTTGCAACAGGCATTGCAACTATTACATCGTCCCACGCCGGATTTATCAGTTGAGCAGTTATTGCAAAGCAGGCATCCGTCGCAACACCGCTTGATCTTTGAAGAATTGCTTGCACACCATTTAAGCCTGAGAAAATTACGTGAACAGGCAAAGAAAAAAAGAGGCGTTCTCTTGCAAGCGGATCAATACGCTAAAAGCAGCTATGTCCAGCGCTTGCTGGATTCCCTGCCTTTCAGCCTGACCCGGGCGCAACAGCGGGTTATTAATGAAATACAGGACGATCTCGCCCAGGCCTGGCCGATGAACCGGCTGGTGCAGGGGGATGTAGGTTCCGGCAAAACACTGGTTGCAGCCGCAGCGGCCCTAAGCGCCATAGAAGCGGGCTTTCAGGCAGCCATTATGGCGCCGACCGAAATACTTGCAGAGCAACATTACAAAAGCTTTTATAGCTGGCTGGAGCCCCTGGGCCTTACGGTTACGCTGGTTTCAGGCAAACAAAAAACCGTCGAAAGACGCGCCGCGCTGGACGCTATCGCACTTGGAACGAGCCATTTAAGCATTGGCACCCACGCGCTGTTTCAAAATGAGGTTAAATTTGCAAAACTGGGGCTGGTGATAATCGACGAGCAACACCGCTTTGGCGTTGATCAACGCTTATCGCTACTTGGAAAAGGTCGCCAACAACAAGGAAGAAAAGATTATTATCCGCATCAACTGATTATGACCGCGACGCCGATTCCGCGCACACTCGCCATGACCACCTACGCCGACATGGATTATTCCCTTATCGATGAACTGCCGCCTGGGCGAACGCCGATCAAAACCGTGGTGATTAATAATGCGCGCCGCGCTGAAATCATTGATCGCATCAATGACGTATGCGCTGATGGCGCGCAAGTCTATTGGGTTTGCACCCTGATTGAAGAATCAGAGGCGTTGCAATGCCAGAACGCCGAAGAAACCTGGGAGCTATTGAAAGAGGCCCTGCCCGGCTTGAATATCGGTCTGGTTCATGGTCGCATGAAGCCGGATGAAAAAGAGGCGGTGATGAAGGACTTCAAACGCGGCGATATCAATCTACTGGTCGCCACCACCGTGATCGAAGTGGGCGTTGATGTTCCCAACGCCTCCCTGATGGTGATTGAAAATGCAGAACGCCTGGGACTGGCGCAGCTGCACCAGCTACGCGGACGCGTTGGTCGCGGCAGCCTGGCCAGTTCTTGCGTGTTGATGTATCAGACGCCATTATCTCAAAATGCGCGCAAACGACTCGAAGCCTTGCGTAACAGCAACGACGGTTTTGAAATTGCAAAAATTGATCTGGAAATACGCGGCCCGGGCGAAGTCTTCGGCACCCGCCAGACCGGGGAACTTCAGTTTCAGATTGCCGATATTATACGCGATCAGCATCTACTGAAACCTGTGCAACAGGCCGCACAACTCATTCTGGAAAAATACCCTGAAAATGTAGAGCCTCTGATTAAACGCTGGATAAAACATGCGGAAGCCTATGCAACTGTATAAACCGGTAAATTTCCCCCGATTAAAGCCGGATTTTGATTAAATAATTAACGATTTAACCTTATCAGTTGATTTAGATCATCTTTGCTTGCTATGGTCTTGCATACTATCTTGAAGGCGTCTTTAATACAGGCGTCATTCATACAGGCGTCAACAATCATTTAGTGGACGCCCTTCAACAACAATAAAAAAAACAGCAGTATTTGCCGGAGATTTTTAAACGAGGATGAGAACAGCGTGTGCATTCGCCATTGCTGTATGTGCTTCTTGCGCGTTATTTATTACGCGAGTATTTCGTGAGTATTACGCGAGTATTGCGCGTGATTAACAAAGTACTTAACAAAGTATTTACAAGGTCATTAATAGCGTCATTAACAGACTTGTCTCTCTTTTATATTTCCAGAACCCTAAAACCTATCACAGGAATCGCTCATGGATCTGAAACGTATTGACAAATTTGAACAGAAAATTGGTTTTAGCCGCAATGAAACACTGCGCTTAAGTCTGGTTCTGCTATTTATGATTGGCATCATGCTTTATACGCATTTCAATGTAGCCGATATTTCCGGACATACGCTACTCATCGTTGCCGCCATGATCGGCGGTTATATGGCCTTGAACATTGGCGCCAATGACGTCGCCAATAATGTGGGACCAGCAGTCGGCTCCAAGGCGTTAACGCTCGCTGGCGCCATTGTTATTGCAGGCGTTTTTGAAGCGTCCGGCGCATTGATTGCAGGCGGCGATGTTGTCAGCACCATCAAAAAAGGCATCATAAACTCTCACATGATCAAGGATAGCGCAGTCTTTATCTGGCTGATGATGGCGGCGCTGCTTGCTGGCGCAATCTGGCTGAATATCGCCACCGCAGTTGGCGCGCCGGTGTCCACCACCCATTCCATTGTCGGCGGCGTCATGGGCGCAGGCATTGCAGCAGGCGGATGGGGTATTGTTAACTGGGACAAGATGGCGGCGATTGCCTCCAGCTGGGTCATTTCTCCTGTGCTGGGGGGACTCATCGCAGCCGCATTCCTCTACTTTATCAAGCATACCATTACCTACAAATCAGATAAGGTCGCGGCGGCTAAACGTATCGTGCCTCTGTTAGTGGCGGTAATGGCGTGGTCGTTCTCAACCTATCTGATCATGAAAGGTCTGAAAAAAATCTGGAAAATTGATTTTCTGCTGGCGCTAGGCATAGGCTTTGCGATTGCGGTTGTTCTTTTTTTTATTGTTAAGCCTTTCATCGTCAGAGCAGCCGACAAACTGGAGAATGACAAGCAGTCAATCAATAATCTGTTTACCATTCCCTTGATTTTCGCCGCCGCCCTGCTTAGCTTTGCGCATGGAGCCAACGATGTCGCCAATGCGGTAGGACCGCTAGCTGCGATCAATGAAGCCATAGTCCACGGCGGTGTCGCAACCAAGGCGCCCATTCCATTATGGGTAATGATGGTTGGCGCTCTTGGCATTGCCCTGGGGCTGGCCTTGTTTGGACCCAAATTGATCCGGACAGTTGGCTCCGAGATAACCGAACTTAACAAAATGCGCGCTTTCAGTATCGCCATGGCCGCATCCATTACGGTTATTATCGCCTCACAATTAGGCTTACCTGTAAGCTCGACGCATATCGCGGTTGGCGGTGTCTTTGGCGTAGGTTTCCTGCGTGAATATCTAAAAAAATCCTATGATCGAATGGTTGATGAAATCATTGAGCACCACAAGGATGCTGACCAGGAAACTATTGAGGCTTTTCTACTGGAATTCCAGAAAGCATCCGTTAATAACAAACGCGACATGTTGCAAAAGCTGAAAGAAAAACAAATGGATGCGCATTTATCCAAACGTGAAAGAAAAACACTGAAAAAGGTCTATCGCAAAGAGCTGGTTAAACGTTCTGCATTGTTGAAAATCGCCGCCGCCTGGGTAATTACAGTGCCCGCATCTGCGCTGCTTGCCGCACTGATTTATTATACCATTAGAGGCATGTTGTTGCCTTAATCGCCATGAGCTTACTCGAACATTATCATAAAACCCGTAGTTAACAGCCATGTATAGAAAAGCGGTATTGCTAAGCATTTTTCTTGTGCTGTCGTACGGTTTCTGGCTGAGTCCAGACATCAAACAAATTGCAGCCGGCGTGGCCATTTTTCTGTTTGGCATGTTATTGTTGGAAGAAGGCTTCAAGGCCTTTACGGGCGGAGTGCTTGAAAAAATTCTGCAAAAGAGTACGAAAGGACTCTTCAAAAGCATGAGTTTTGGCGTTATCACCACGACCATGATGCAGTCCAGTTCACTGGTTTCGGTAATTACCATTTCTTTCCTGTCAGCCGGTTTGATCACCTTGGCCTCAGGGATCGGCATTATCTTCGGCGCTAACCTGGGAACCACCACAGGCGCGTGGCTGATTGCCGGCTTCGGTATTAAAGTAAAGATTTCCGCTTATGCCATGCCGTTGCTGGTTTTTGGCGTTATTCTGGTTTTACAAAAGCAGAAAGATCTTAAAGGTCTTGGCTATGTGCTTGCGGGCGTCGGTTTTCTATTCCTTGGCATTTCCTATATGAAAGAAGGCTTTGAAACCTTCCGCGAGCAAATTGATTTGACTGCCTATGCGGTTTCCGGCTTTAAAGGCTTGTTGCTTTACACCCTGATCGGCATTTTAGCGACCGTCATCATGCAGTCCAGCCACGCCACGCTGGTGCTGATTATTACCGCTCTGGCAAGCCAGCAGGTGACTTACGAAAATGCGCTGGCGCTCGCGATTGGCAGCAATATAGGCACCACCATCACAGCCATTCTTGGTTCAATTAGCGCCAATATTAATGGTAAACGGCTCGCAGCGGCCCATCTTATTTTTAATGCGGTCACGGGAATTATCGCCATCGCGATGATTTCCAACTTGATCATGCTGGTTGACTGGATAGCCCAGAATCTTGACATCGATAACGATAACTACACCCTGAAACTGGCGATATTTCATACGCTGTTCAACCTGATTGGCATTATTGTGATGCTGCCCTTTATCAATCGCCTGGTCACTTTGCTGATGCGGTTACTACCCGAAAAAACACATGCAATCGCCGAACCGGTTTATTTAAACAAGGCCAGCATTGAGCTGCCGGAAACCGCCGTGGAAGCGGTGCGCAAGGAAACGCTTAATTTGTACCATTATTTCTTTGGCATTATCTGCCATGGCTTGAGCTTGCGAGTGCGCGATATTAAATCCGACAAACCGGTCAAGGAAATCATCGAATCGGAGAAAAAGCCCATTCCGGTCAATATCCAGGAAGAATACACCAATAAAATCAAAAGACTCTATGGCGCAATAGTGGATTTCATCAGTCAAGCCAATGAAAACATGACCCAGGAACAAATGAATGAGGTGTATGAGTTACGCTCGGCGGGCAGACTAATGCTTGAAAGCATCAAAGGCGCCAAGCATCTGCATAAAAATCTATCGCGCCACCTGAATGATCCTAATCCCTATATTCGCGAAGAATACAACAAAATACGCTATCGGCTAGGATCCATTCTGAGGGGTCTGGCCGAACTTGAGAAAGACCCGGATGAAGAGCGAATCGTGCTGCCTACGCTGGAGGCGATGCGCCAGGAAATGAAACAGGCGGACGAACAGTTTTTTAATGATATCGACCAACATATCCGCGCGCATCATATCACCGGGACGATGGCGACCTCGTTGATGAATGATAATAGCTACGCCAAACAGATTGCAAAAAAACTGCTAAAAATAGCTACTATCCTATTCAAGAATCGTGATACAACCATGCATGAGGTTGAACAAAGCCTGCAACTGGATGAACAGGAAATCGCCGACGCACTGAGGGCTGACAAAAATACAGATAAAGATTGCAGTCCTGAGGAGAAAACCGACCATGAAGATAAATGAACTGATTAATCTTGCTGACGACTATCTCAATAGCAAAAACCGTAAACAAAAATCCAAGATCAAGTGTTTGAAACACATCCTGAAAAAGTTACGCAAACGTGAAAAAAAACTGGAATCAAAACGACAGAAAGGCGTAAACGACAATGACAAGGAAAAGATCAGCAGTGAACTCAAGCTCATTCATGCGCACCGTAAAAAAGGTCTGACGCTGTTAAAACAGCTCCAGCAAGAACTCAACGAAGCAAAAAAATCAAAAAAGGACAAGGCCGGGGATATCTGAGATCATGAAACACAAACGAACCCTGTATTCGGTCATTGAATCACGCACACACCCCTATTTAACGCCACTATACGAGCGACTGGGGATTGATGAGTTGCGTTTTGAATCTATGCGCAAACTAATCGCCAAAATCAAAAAGACGCAACCGGATTTTATCGCCGCCGAGTTTTTTTATGGCTATGGAAACAACTATGCAGGAATTAATATCAGCAATCTGGATGTGATGCTGTATTCGCTGCAACGCTATGCGCCTGAGACTAAAGTCATCGTGTTTGTGGATAAAAGCGAAAGGCAGTATGTCGACAAACTTAATGAAATTCTGCCCCTGCACGCGGTTTTGGCTAAACCGATTGACGAATCCAGACTTGCCGCGGTGCTTGACAGGGCTTAAGGGCGCCTCTTATCGTTCGACGCCCTCAACATCAAAAATATCAAATCGTCCCGGTCAAGAAACCGAGTCCGACAAGCGCAATTACGCCGCCGCCCGCTCTCACGGCGATATTTCCCCAGGACCAGCGGGATAATTCGCCAAATGCGATGCCCGTTAAATGCAAAAGACCCGTCGCAATCACAAAACCGATGCTGAAAACCAGCGGATTGGCAGCGTTAGGCAGCTCCGCGCCGTGCGCATAGCCGTGGAAAATGGCAAACGCGCCCACCACAATCGCGGCAACCCAGAGCGGTGGTTTCACGGCAAAAACCACCGCCAGTCCAAGCACCAGTCCGGAAAGCGCAATACCGGTTTCAATACCCGGAATAGGTACGCCAACCACGCCCAGCGCACCACCAAAGGCCATTACCAGTGGGAACACCAACGGCAACACCCAGATAGCTGGACGACCAAGAAATACGCCCCAGAGGCCAACGGCGACCATCGCGACCACATGATCAAGCCCTGATAGCGGATGCATGAAACCGCTCATGAAGCCGCCGCTTAAACTTGCGGCGTCGGCATGAGCAAACGCCGACGACATGCCGATAACAAAAATAGAAAGGGAGGCCAACAAAAAACGGGCAAAAAATCTGACTGATATCACTAATAACTCCTGTTAAAAAAAATAAGATGAAGTATGATGCGGTCTGCGATTTTACTCCCGTTTTCAAAAATACGCCAAGTGAATTATGACTGCTCCATTGAATAACAGTGAATAGATAAATGCTAGATTTTTCATTTACATGGTTCGAAAAGGGACTGATGCACCCGGTCGTTACGCCATCGCATATCATCCTGTTGCTGGGTCTGGGATTACTGCTTGGACAACAGGGCAAAAGTCACCTGGTCAGACATCTGGCGCTGTTTGCCTTGTCTATTATCGGCGGCTTTGTACTGGATCAGGTAATAAACTATTTTGTGAGTGAAAACGCAGCCCGACTTGCTTACGAAAACAATGAACTAATCCTGCTGTTGCTGGCTCTAATCATCGGTCTGCTTAGCGTGCTGAAACTGCATTTACCTGGCGCCATAACAATGTTATTGCTTCTTGTCAGCGGCGTCATGCTTGGACTGGACAGCCAGCCCCATATCATTCCCGGCCTGCATGTCAGCTTTTCAGGCTGGATTGCCGGCGCAGCACTGGGAATCTGGAGTATTGTCGCATTGCTGGCGCTCGTCAGCCTGTTGATGAGAGATATTTTGCAAGGCATGGTGATACGCGTGCTGGGTTCATGGATCGCGACAAGCGCCATTTTTGTACTCACGCTGCTTTTGGCCAGGCGCTAAACAACAAGAATCGAATTCAAGGAATAAGTGGAATAAGTAATGAAAAAAACGGGTTTATTATCAAGGCTAATGTTGACCCTTATGCTGACCTCGCTAGCAGGGTTCAGCCTGCCA
>JANTHA010000041.1 GCA_024762625.1 Thiotrichaceae bacterium | reverse complement strand
GGTTGGCATCAGCAATTCAATCGCTCCGGCGCGGTTCATTTCTTCACGAATAATTGCTTCTACCTTGCGTAGCACCCTTAAGCCAAAAGGCGCCCAGGTGTACAGGCCGGAAGCAAGGCGGCGGATCATGCCCGATTTAAGCATGAGTTGATGACTGATGATCTCGGCGTCAGCAGGAATTTCGCGCAAAGTGGAAATAGGGAACTGGGATACTTTCATTTGTCAGAATTGTCCGGATAATTCAGGTTCAAAGGACGCGATTATACGCAAAACAGGCGATGGGCGCTTGATTTTTAACGTTCAGCTTGGTTATTAGTTAACGTTAAACTTTGTATCAGAATGTGGTCGAATTCCAGCCCCATAGATGACGTTCCGGGCTGGCGAATTCAATATAGGTGCGATCAGCAGGGACGTCAAAACGGGATTCCATTAAGGCACAGAGTCGCGCTGAAAAATTGGCGGCGCTGTTTTCGGGAAGCCCCAGGCTTTTGAGCTTCAGGTGGGCGAGCGGCTTATTGCTTCCGGCAAATAGCATGTCCGGATTATGCTCGTATTTGACCATCACATAACTTTCAGGCTTGCCAAGCAGGTCGGCAACCTCGCTGGACAGGATTTTCAGAGTTTCCTGGTGATCAAGGGGCTGATTGGTTTCGATGCTGAGCAATGGCATGGGTCTCGTCTCCTTTGAATTAAATGAAGACTGCTCAGGGTTTGGAAGCTGATCAGACGCCCTTGCATTCTTCACTGATTTCGGTTTTTATTTTTTTGATTTTAGCTTTTCTTTGAGCCGCCGTCAGCTCTGATTTTTTGCCAAACTGTCGCCAGACGATATTCTGATTATTCTGCAATAATTTCAGGTTTTTGCGTTGAGATTTGCAATATTTGATCAGCTCTTTGTTTGGACCGCCGCTTTTATTACTTGATGCATCGGCGTTATTATCATTTTCGTTGTCGCCAGATTCCTCACTGGTTGCCTTTTTTTGTGTAACGCTGGCGGGGTCGAATTTCCCTGCGGCCATGCGGATTTCTTCACCTATTTTTTCTGTTTTGACCTTTTTTACAGGCGGGGTGGCGGAATAATGAATTTGCCCTTTAGCGTCTGTCCATTTGTAGATTTCTGCATTGGCCGTGGAAAAAGATAACAAGGCAGTAGCGGCTGTAGCCCAAAAGGTTAAACTGATTAGCGTTTTTGTATTAAGGACGTGCTCGTTCGTGGAATGGCTGTTTGGATTATTTATTGTGTTGTTCATGATTTCTTGCCCAGAGTTTAATATCCGATATTTAAAATGTTGAAAATGTTAAAAAAATGTAAACAAATTGCTGGAAAACTGATTTAACCGTTGGTGCGTTTAGTTGTTTATTACTTAATTGTTATTTAGTTGTTATTTAATTGTTATACTTCCATTTAAAACAATTTAAATTTTTGTTCAATTTTGCATTGCAAGATTATTATTATAATTCTCTTCGATAAATCCCTATCGGAGTTAATGAATATTAGAAATTGCTAATACGTTTTGTTACACTATCCGGCCGAGTCGTTGTTTGATTTTTTTAATGATTGCTATTAACGACATAGCGATAAACTTACATTGAGTATTTTATCATGAGTCTGATTAAATGGTTTGTTTCAACAAGTGTTCTTATCGGAGCGATGCTACCGTTGGTCGTAAAAGCTGAAATTGCTCCCCCGCAAACGGTTGAGGCGGTACAGCAAGAAGTCATTGAATATTTAATGCTGGATGGTCATATCGAAGCGGTAAATAAAAGCACCGTGTCGGCGCAAACTGGCGGCGTTATTAGCAAATTAAACTATGATGTTGGGGACTTTGTAAAAAAAGGCGGCCTCATCGCAAGAATTTCAGCACAAACGCAGAAATCCAGCTTAAAGCAAGCCAAGGCGGCTGTTAATGAGGCGTATGCAGCCATTAAAAGGGCAGAGGCTGCGGTCATTCAGGCGCAAGCTGCAACCCGTGAAGCGCAAGCCAATTATGCTGCAGCGCGCGCCGAATTTGAACGAGTCCAAGGCTTGTATGAGAAGAGAATTGTGCCCAAATCACAATATGATCAGGCGGAGGCCGCCATGAAATCCGCACTGGCGCGGGTGGAATCCGCCAAGGCGGGGCTTAATGCGGCAAAGGCGGCGCAGACTGCGGCGCAATCCGGTTTGGCATCCGCCAAGGCGGAATTAAGCAAGGCGGGAGAGCAATTGGGTTATACCGAAGTGGTGGCTCCCTATAGCGGCATTGTGACCGAACGTCATGTGGAACTAGGTGAGGTTGTATCGTCCGGGACGCCCATCATGACGGGTATTTCGCTGGCTGAAATGCGCGCAGTAACCAATATTCCGCAACGTCAGATATTAAAGGTGCGTAAATACAAAACAGCGCGACTATTTGTCGATGGCGACAAAGCGGGGATACCAGTAAAAAAACTGACTTTTTTCCCCTATGCTGATCCGGCAACCAATGCTTTCAAGGTGCGCGCCTCGCTGGACTCGGCTGTAACCGGACTGTTCCCCGGCGTTTTTGTAAAACTCGGGTTTGAAATTGGCAAGGAAGAACATCTGGTTATCCCGCTTTCAGCCGTCGCTTATCGTAGTGAAGTCACCGGCGCTTATGTTGTTGATGACCAAGGCATGCCAAGTCTTAGACAGCTGCGGCTCGGCAAGACCACGTCGGATGGTAAAATTCGCGTTCTGGCCGGCCTCAACGTGGGTGAGAAAATCGCACTTGATCCGGTTCATGCTGCGGTTTATTTAAAAGAAAGACGTCTACAACTAAAAAACAGCAATAAAAACAGCAACAATGAGGGCGAATCGAATGAGTGATTCCAGCCCTCAGCAGCATCCGGAACCAGGGAAGAAATCCGGAGGGGAACAAAAACTGGGCATTTCCGGCGCCATCGCCAAAAAGTTTTTGTTGACCGAAATTACACCGTTACTGGCGTTGATCGGCTTGTTGCTTGGCCTGTTTGCCGTAATGGTGACCCCTCGTGAAGAAGACCCTCAAATCAATGTCACGTTCGCCAATATATTTATTCCCTTTCCGGGCGCAAGCGCGGTGGAAGTTGAAAATCTGGTGAGCACCCCGGCCGAGCAGGTATTGTCTGAAATCTCGGGACTCAAGCACATTTATTCAACATCATTGCCGGGTATGTCATTGCTGACGGTGCAGTACAAGGTTGGATTGGATCGCACCGATGCGCTGGTGCGCTTGTATAATAAAATTGCTTCCAATCAGGATTGGTTGCCGCAGAATCTTGGCGTGGGTATGCCGCTTATCAAGCCGAAAGGCATTGATGACGTGCCTATCGTTGCATTGACCTTGTGGACGGATGATGAACAACGCGGAGCCTATGAATTAACCCAGGTTGCACACGCCATTGAAGCGGAGTTGAAACGGGTGCCGGGAACGCGCAATATTTATACGGTGGGTTCAACCAAACGCGTCGTTCATGTGTTGCTGGATAGCGCCAAACTGGCCGGATATAATATTTCACTGAATGATTTGCGTAATGCATTGGCCGCCAGTAATGCGGCCTCGGACGCCTTGTCTTTGGTTGATAAAAACACCGAAGTTCAGGTTGTCGCTGGCGCTTTTCTGAGTAATGAAGATGAAATCGGCGACCTGGTTGTCGGAGTTTCCAAGGGCAGTCCGGTTTTTTTGCGCGATGTCGCGCGTATAGAGCATGGTCCTGATTCCGCCGAAACCTATGTCAGTTTTGCTACCGCAAAGGGCGCTTCCCACAAGGGGCTCGCTCCCGGAGAAAAATCGCCGGCTGTAACCATTTCCATAGCCAAACAACCCGGGGTCAATGCGGTGGATGTGTCAAATAATGTCATCAAACGCATTGAGCAACTCAAAGGCACTTTCATTCCTGATGGCGTTAATGTCACTGTGACGCGTAACTATGGCGATACCGCCAAAGCCAAGTCCGACAAGCTGATACACAAACTGATTATTGAGACCCTGGCGGTTGCGGCATTGATCTGGCTGACGCTGGGTATCCGTGAGGCGTTCATTGTGGGCGCAGCCGTGGTAATCACACTGGCGCTGACCCTGTTTGCTTCCTGGGCCTATGGCTTTACGCTTAATCGCGTTTCCCTGTTTGCCTTGATTTTTTCTATCGGTATTCTGGTGGATGATGCGATCGTGGTGGTGGAGAATATCCACCGGCACATGGTGATGGGGGGGCGCAAGCTGGTGGAGGCGATTCCCTATGCCGTGGATGAAGTTGGCGGGCCAACCATTCTCGCCACTTTCGCGGTGATCGCCGCGTTGTTGCCGATGGCGTTCGTGACTGGCCTGATGGGGCCCTACATGAGTCCGATTCCGATTAATGCCAGCATGGGCATGCTTCTATCGCTGGCGGTCGCCTATGTGGTAACGCCCTGGATGACTAACAAAGTACTGGCGAATGTTGATTTTAGCCGCCATACGCATGATGATGACGAACATGGAAAGCCCAGGGAAACACGCGCCAAGCGCTTCTTTAACAAGGTCATGGGGCCATTTTTACGCGAAAAGGGCGGTGGTCTAAAGCGTGTTTTATTGCTGTTTGTCATTATCCCCATCTTGATTGTTGTATCTGTCTCCCTGGCTTTTCCTTTCGAGAAGGTAATTCTTAAAATGCTGCCGTTTGATAACAAGGCAGAATTCCAGATTGTCGTGGATATGCCTGAAGGAACGACTTTGGAACAGACAACCAGAGTGCTTAATGATCTGGCGATCAAGCTGGATGATGTCGAAGAAGTGACTGATTATCAGGTTTATGCCGGAACAGCTGCGCCGATTAACTTTAATGGTCTGGTCAGGCAGTATTATTTGCGCAAAGGTTCAAATGTGGGCGATATTCAGGTCAACCTGACCGATAAACATGCGCGCGAGCGTAAAAGCCATGAAATTGCTCTGGATGTGCGCAATAAGTTGCGTGAAACCGCCAAAAAATATAATGCTAATGTGAAGGTTGTGGAAGTGCCGCCTGGTCCGCCCGTGATGGCGCCGATTGTCGCAGAGGTCTATGGCCTCGAATATCAGGGTCAGATCGATGTCGCAAGACAGATTCGCGATATCTTTGAACAAAGTGCTGATATTGATGATATTGACGACAGCGTGGAAGCCTTGCAAAAGCGTCTTATTGTCAAAGTGGATAGGCAAAAAGCGGCTATTCTGGGCGTTTCTCAACAGTCAATCAGCTCAGCTATCAAGACCGTTCTGGGCGGTGAGGATGTCGGATTTTTACATGGCAAAAATCTGAAATATGCAGTGCCGATCCGACTTGAGTTTCCGGTAGCCAATAAGGACAAAATACAGTCTGTATTGTCCCTGCGGGTGCGTAGCCAGAGCGGTGTTCTGGTTCCCATGTCTGAAGTTGTCAATGTGGTGGAAACAAGCCGTGAGCATTCCATCAATCATAAGGATCTGCTGCCAGTTGTCTACGTGACGGGCGATATGACCGGCAGGATTGATAGTCCCTTGTATGGTATGTTCGAAATAGCCAGGGGAATCAAGGAAAAGCCGGTGCAGGTTTATGGGCAGGATGTTGAGCAGTTCTATTTTTCACCGCCGGATGATCCTTATTTTTACAGCCTTAAATGGGACGGTGAATGGCAGATTACCTATGAAACCTTCCGCGACATGGGCATCGCCTATGGCGTCGGCATGATCATGATTTTCCTGCTGATTGTCGCACAGTTCCGTTCCTATATGGTGCCGCTGGTGATCATGTCGCCCATTCCGCTGACTATCATCGGCGTGATGCCGGCGCACTGGCTGATGGAAAAGCAATTCACCGCAACGTCCATGATCGGCATGATTGCGCTTGCCGGCATTATTGTACGCAACTCGATTTTGCTGGTTGATTTTATTAATGAACAGCTTAAATCCGGCGTTGAACTCAAAGAGGCGATAATCAACTCCAGCGCGGTGCGCGCCATGCCGATCATACTCACGGCGGTAGCCGCCATGGTGGGCGCCATGTTTATTCTGGATGATCCGATCTTTGGCGGGCTTGCCATTGCACTGATCTCCGGCATCCTGGTTTCAACGGTGCTAACCCTGGTGGTTATACCCCTGCTTTATTTCATGTATGTGAGAAAGCGGGTGGATAAAATCGTCGCGACGCTTTAGCCGCTTGTTTTTGTTTAACTTTGTTTAACTAGCGCCGTTTGATTGGATCCATAATGGTATTGACATGATCCAGTTTCGGGTCGGTTTGCGGATAATCCAGGGTGTAATGCAATCCGCGGCTTTCGTGGCGTCGCTGCGCCGAGCGGATGATCAGGGATGCGACTTCAGCAAGGTTTCTCAATTCGATCAGGTCGTGGGTGACGCGGAAATTGGAGTAGTATTCGTCAATTTCGTTGAGTAGTAAGTCTATGCGGTTGCGTGCGCGTTGCAGTCGTTTGGTGGTGCGCACGATGCCTACATAGTCCCACATGAAGCGGCGAATCTCGTCCCAGTTGTGGTTGATAACAACGCGTTCGTCCGAGTCGGTGACGCGGCTTTCGTCCCAGTCAGGAATTTGTTCTTCGCTTATGCCGGTTTTTTTATTGGTGGCGCGCTGGCTGATATCTTTAGCGGCCGCTTGCCCATAGACTACGCATTCGAGCAAGGAATTACTGGCCATGCGATTTGCGCCATGCAGGCCGGTGAAGGTGGTTTCGCCGATGGCGTAGAGTCCGTCGATATCGCTATGCCCTGATTCGTCCACCATCACACCGCCACAGGTATAATGCGCAGCAGGCACCACTGGCACCGGCTCCTTGCTCATGTCGTAACCGAATTTTTTACACATGGCGTAGACATTGGGAAAATGCTGGACAATAAACGCTTTGGGTTTGTGGCTAATATCAAGAAATACTGAATCTATCCCCAGGCGCTTCATTTCATGGTCGATGGTGCGCGCCACAATATCGCGCGGCGCAAGTTCGGCGCGCGGGTCGTATTTTGGCATAAAGCGCGTACCGTCAGGCAACAATAGTTTGCCGCCTTCGCCGCGCACCGCTTCGGTAATCAGGTTGGATTTGGCATGCGGATGGTACAGACAGGTGGGGTGAAATTGCATGAATTCCATATTGGCGATCCGGCAGCCTGCGCGCCAGCTCATGGCGATACCGTCTCCGCTGGCGCCGTCCGGATTGCTGGTGTAAAGGTAGACTTTGCTGGCTCCGCCAGACGCCAGTACGGTAAAACGCGCCGCAAAGGTTTTGATCCTGTGCTTTTTTTTGCTTGAGTTATCCAGAACATAGGCGCCATAACAGCGATTTTTTTGTTTTTGCTGTTTTTTTATGGCTAATTGTCGGCTGGTAATCAGATCGATGGCGATATGGTGTTCAAATAATTCAATATTGGGTTTTTCCTTGACCAGCGATACCAATGTGGTTTCTATCGCCTTGCCGCTTGCGTCTGCAGCGTGCGCCACGCGTCTGTTTGAGTGGCCGCCTTCGCGGGTCAGATGCAAACCATCCAGGCCTTCAATATCATTATTTTCCCGGGTAAACGGCACGCCGGATTGTAATAACCAATGGATTGCTTGCGGCCCGTTTTCCACCACATGACGGACCACATCTTCATCGCAAAGTCCGGCCCCAGAGTCCAGTGTGTCGGCGATATGCGATTCGAAAGAATCGGATTTATCCAGCACTGCAGAGATGCCGCCCTGGGCATAGAACGTGCTGCCTTCGGTCAGTTCTTCCTTGCTTAATATGGCTATCTTGAGTGAGTCGGGGAGATTTAAGGCGAGGCTTAAACCTGCAGCGCCGCTGCCAATAATTAAAACATCGTACATAGTGTGTTGTAGGGTTGGTTAAGTGTAGATATTAGATTATCATACGCGCAATTGATTTAATTGGGGATTATTGTTTTTTGTGTATTCAGCCAGTGTTATGAATTTGGGAGTAGAATCGGGGCTTCGGTTCTATAGTTTTTTGTTTCATGCACATCTGTTTACCTTTTATCAAAAAAATAATACCTGAAGGAGAAAAGCCCTAATGGGCGAAAGCCAAACAGATTTAGAACTGGTGCGACGCGTACAATCAGGCGATAAAAGCGCTTTTGATGTGCTGGTGTTGAAATACCAGCAAAAAGTGATCAACCTGGTGAATCGCTATGTGCATGATCCGCATATCGCCATGGATGTTTCACAGGAAGCGTTTATCAAGGCTTATCGCGGTTTGAAAAATTTTCGTGGCGATAGCGCATTTTATACCTGGCTATACCGGATTTCGATCAATACCGCGAAGAATCATCTGGTCTCAAAATCGCGCCGGATGCCGGATGATGATATCGATGCGCAGGAAGCGGAACAATATGATGGCGGCGCCAAATTGC
This sequence comes from Thiotrichaceae bacterium, assembly GCA_024762625.1. Lineage (GTDB taxonomy): Bacteria > Pseudomonadota > Gammaproteobacteria > Thiotrichales > Thiotrichaceae > Cocleimonas. The sequence goes on along the minus strand of JANTHA010000041.1, from coordinate 3,255 downwards.
GCGATAACGCTTCACCGGAAAGTGAAATGTTAAGTGAAGAAATTCAGGCGACGGTCAAGTCAACGATTGAAGCGCTGCCGGATGAATTACGCATCGCTATTACTTTGCGCGAACTGGAAGGGCTTAGCTATGAGGATATTGCCGAAGCCATGGATTGTCCTATCGGCACGGTGCGTTCGCGAATTTTTAGAGCGCGCGAAGCTATTGAGAAAGAGTTGGCGCCGTTGTTAAATTAGTTAAATTAGTTAAATTAGTTAAATTCGCTAGCTTAAAAATTGAGTTAAATGGACATATAAGAATTCGTATAAAAACTGATGGATTGTTTTGTTTGACCACGAACTAAATTTTAAACTGACGGTCATAGAAAACAGATGATTGAGAGAATGAAATGAGTACCAGCACTACAAATCGCAAAGGCTCTTCACAAGATGCTGCGCTAATAGAATATTTATCGGCATTGTTAGACGATGAGGTCGGAGATTTTGAACGAAAAAGGGTGCTTGACGAGCTTGAGCGCGATGATTTTCTTGCTCAAAAACTCGCAAATTATGCACTCATTAGCGAAACATTGCATAGTGAGGAATCCGCCTGTTTTGCCGGGCCTGATTTTTTGCAGGGGGTTCGCCGGCAACTTGAATCCGAACCAGCGTATTCTTCACAGACTTTGTATGCGAACACATCTGGTTCTTCTGGATCTTCCTTAGAACGAAAACCAGCAACGCAAAAACAAAATACGGAGAACTCAGGCTTATTTGGCCGATGGTTGCGCCCTGTCGGCGGATTCGCCATGGCGGCGTCTGTTGCCGCAGTTGCGGTTGTTGGCTTTCAGTATTACTGGGGGCAGTCTGGTTTATCAAATTCCAGTCGTTTAACGAGTCTTTCAATTACTGACACCGATAATGACGCTGCAAAGATTGTAAGCAATACCCCAAATCAATCAGAGTTGACCCAGAAACAGGTGGATAAGGCAGTTCTTGCTTCTGCTGAATCTTTGCCAAGTATCCAGAAAAATATCTTGCGGCAAGAGGAAACAGTGGTTAACTCAGCCACGGCCAGTCCACAGGGTAATGTCTTGTCAGATCCTTTTTATCGTCAGGCGGATATGAAAACACGCGCCTTGTTAAAACGTTACGTCGATAGTCATATGAAATATGCATCTACCAATGCTTTTGTTCCCTCGGTTCGCGTCATCGCTTATTCGGATTATTAAATGATTTCCATGTTGTTAAGCTTGTCAGGTCATAAGTGTTGTAGTAAGCGTTATAGAAACAGGGGCGAATATTTATCAATGAGTACTTTTTCAGGGAGGGTGAAGTCCCACGCATTGATGCGCTTTTCATTAGCGGTCGCTTCATTATGTTTAACATTTTTAACGCCTGCTGTATACGCGCAAGCCAATAACAACGCGCAAGCCGCTAACTCCGGGCAAGCGAACAATGCGCAAGAGAACAACGCGCAAGCTAATACACCGCAAACCCAACATACGCATGGCGCAAGCCAGACTCAAAATGAGGCCATGCAGTTATTAAACCGTATGCGCCATGCATTACACCAGCTTAATTATAGCGGTACGCTGGTTTATCGCCGCGATGATTCGCTGTCAACCCTGCACATTACTCATTCCGTGATCAATGGCGTTGAGCGTGAACGCGTCGTGCGTCTGAATGAACAGGGAAGCGAGGTGTCTCGCGAACTCAAGGGGTTCTCGTTGTCATCTATCCCGGTGATTCGCCCACAAATGGAAAAGGTCTACTCCTTTGACCTGGGACGAGAAAATCGTGTAGCCAATATTCCCTGCCGGATTATTACGGCGAGACCAAAAGACAGGGCGCGTTATTTGCAAAAATATTGCATTGACACAAAATCAGGTTTGCTTCTTGATTATATGCTGGTTGGTAAAACACACAGGCCAGTAGAACAGTTTATGTTTACATCCATACAATACAGTAGCCAATCAGGGGGTGAAGCGGAGCTTGACGCCGCCGACGGGACTGGATCAGTCCGGGGAAATAACCGTGATAGAAGCGTTGTTAATGGTTTAAACACCCTTGCGGCTGATAATCTGGTTGAGACTTTGCCGCTGGATGTTGAAATAGAGCTTAAGAAATCTGCGCCTGAATTTCTCGGCGACATGCCGGCCCCGAAAGTCAAGGTGGTTCAGGCGAAATCAACCACAATCATGCTGAATGCGCCCAAGGCGCGCCGCATTCGCTCCAGTCAACTTGATGATGGCTGGATAATGGAAACTTTACCGGCAGGTTTTGAAATTTCCGAGGCTCCGCCAGTGAAATCCTCAGCTAATGATGAAACGCCGACCAGGCACTATGTGATTTCGGATGGTCTGAGTTCCTTGTCGGTTTTTGTATCGCCTATGTCTTCCCATAACAAGTTACACGGCTTTGCTCATAAACATGGCATTCTGGTTAATTCAGGGGCTTTGAATGTGATTAGTCGAAAAAAGGATAATTTTCTGATTACAGTGGTCGGAGAGGTGCCAGAAAGCACGCTGAAAGCCATTGTTAACAGTTTACGGCGAAACAAATAAGTCTGTGGATAATTCAGCGCCTTCGGAAAAAGTCATGACAAGTCTGAATACAAATGATGCGGTTCAACAAGTCGTGTCAATCAGAAAAGTCGAGAATGGCTACGCCTGGGTTAGCAGCGTAGATGATTCTGTTTGTTCAAGCTGCTCATCTAAAAGTAGTTGTTCCAGCACCAATTTGCTCAAACCACTGCTTGAGGCTACACTGAAAAATGAAGGCCTGCGCGTAGCTAATACACTGGAAGCGGCTGTGGGAGATCAGGTCGTTATTGAACTTGGCGCAAAGAGTCTGTTGAAAATCACGATGTTAACCTATTTGCTGCCCCTGCTGGGACTGATTGTATTTGCCTGGATTGGACAGACGCTGTTTGGACAATCCGGCTTCGGAGAAACGCCAGGCATTATTTCAGGATTGAGCGGCTTGTTTGTGGGGCTTTATCTGGTCAAACGTCGCTTATCTGCATCCCGTTTCCAGCGGGATATAGAACCGGTGATGGTTGAAACTGCTTCATCTCAGTCAAACGATTGGCGGGTCATCAGACACAAACCTTCCTGATTTTTTCTTGAAAATATGAATTATCCAGATAATGAGATAAAGATTTAACGTTACGACAAAAAGATACGACAAGAAGATCTTAAGAGCATACCTGTTTATTTTTTAAGTATGCGTTTATATCAAAATGAGAGAGCAAGTGAACATGTTGCAAATGATA